>DATNPP010000125.1:0-4092 GCA_036703175.1 Oscillatoriaceae cyanobacterium | reverse complement strand
CGCGCAGAACTACAACGTCACGCTCGCGCCGGACTTCGACATCGTCGCGCTCTACCCCTGCTACAAGCTGACCTTCGAGCCGAAACAGGGCCTCGGCCCGAACGCGCCTCCGGGCCGCCGCATTTGGATCTCGAAGGAAACGGGCGCTATCCTTCGTGAGGAGCGCTACTGGTCGCGCCAAATGCCCGCCTACTTCCAGAGCGCCTACGACAGCTTCTCGACCTCGCAGACGCCGAAGATCCAGCTGACCGTGCCGCGCGACGTCTCGCGCCTCAAGCTCGAGGAAGGCACCCCCACCTCGCTGGTGCGCTATCCCTCGGTGCAGGCCGCGCGCGCCGCGGGCAAGGCCATCTACGCGCCGACGAACGTCCCGCAGGGCTTCGTGCTCAAGGCCGTGGACGTCATGAGCCTCTACGGCACGGACATCGTGCTGCTGCGCTACACGGACGGCCTGAACTACATGACGATCACCTACCGCACCAAGCCCAACGCCTTTTTGACCCTGATGGCCGGCGCGTTCGCGCTCAGCCTGGTCGACAAGATCAGCCAGCTGTCCTACCACGCGCCAAACAACTACGCCGTGGTCGATCGCGGCGACTACCTGGTCTACGCGTACGGCGATCTGTGGCAGGACAACCTCACGCGCATCGCCAAGAGCGTGCCGGTGCCGGTGGCGCCGGCCAAGGCCACGAGGCAATAGGTGGCGCAAGCCCAGGAGCCGGCGCGACGCTCCGGCCCTCCCTCTCGGCGCTTCGGGCGCCGCACGGGGGCCTGGCCGCTTAGCTTGAGCTTGCTCGTTCACGCGCTGGTCGCGGCGGTGGCGATCGCCGTCGTCGCGCGCCACATCGGGCCGATGCCGCATCAGGCTCCGACGCCCGTGCCGATCCTCGTCGTGACGCCGAAACCCGTGAAACCGAGCCCGCTGCCCAGCGTGCGCGGCAATCTGCCCGTGCCGGCCAAACCGACGCCGACGCCGCAACCGAGCCCAACGCCCACGCCGACACCCAAACCGTCGCCGTCGCCGGTTTCAAAACCCACGCCGAAGCCGACGCCCAAGCCGAAGCTGAGCAAGGAGCAGGAACAGTTCCGCATCATGCGGCAGATTCCCTACTTCAAGCACATGACCGACGCCCAGCTGCGGCGCCAGAAGCTGCCGCCGGGCCTCAAGCAATGGTCCGACGTGGCCAAGATGGACAAGAAGCTCGACGCGCTGCCCTGGCTGGCGATCGCCCCGCCCACGGGCCAGGAGACGCCGACGCCCGCCACCAACGCGGCCGTGCCCTCGGCGGTGCCTTCGCCGCTGGAGTCCGTGTTGAACGGCCAGCACACGCTCAGCTTCTCCGCGCAGGGCACCGAGTTCGTCGCGACCTGGAACGACGGCGACAAGCTGGTCAACGTCAGCGCCGGCGTGGCCGTCGCGACCTCGACCGTCTCGCCCGCCCCGTCGCCCGCCGCGACCTTCACGGTGCCGTACACGCCGCAGCGCGACCAGCTGCTCCAGGCGATCCTGGCCGCGTACCTCCAGCAACTGTTCGGCGCCACCGGCACCGCCAGCCCGCTGCCGTCGCCCTCGCCTTAACATTTCTTGACATTCCCTTGCGAGGGTGCCAGAATCCATGAGTCACCCGTCCTGTGGCGGTGCGCCGCCCTGACGTCGTCGTCGCGGTCCTGTAGTCTCCTCTTTCCGCCCGCACGTGCTCCTGTCCGTCACAGGGCGACGCGTGCCTGGCCATGGCCGACAGGTTGGAAGGAGGAGCCCATGACACTTGAGGCGCTACGTCCGCCCCTTAGCCCCACCACGCCGGAGATCGCGCGCGAGCGCACGACGACCATCCGCATCGAGGTCGTGAACGCGCTGAATATGCAAGAGGCGACGCTGCGGCGCGTGATCACGCCAATGGTCGAAATCGACCAGGAGAGCCGCGTGGTGCGGGTGACCTCACAGGGCCTCGGCTTGACCGAGGAGCGGCGCGTCGAAGGCGAGCGCGCCACGCTGCTGGAAGTCGCGGCGCGCTACCGGCGCGGCACGGGCGGCATCAAGCAGAGCTACCGGTATTTGATTTTCCTCAACGCCGAGGAGCGGGGCGGCAAGGGCACCGTCTACGCCGTCCGGTTGCCGATGGGCACCTGGACGCCCGACGAGCCGGACACCTGCCTCGATTGGCTGGGCCGTGGCGGCTTCCAGCAGGGCGACTTCGTGCTGCTGCCGCGCAAGCGGCTGCCGGTGGACGCCGAGGAGATTCCGCGCCCGCAGGCGCGCAGCTTCTGGCAGAGCGCCGCCGAGTCGATGCGTCGTTTGATGCAGGAGACGCTGGGCGAGGCCCCGACGATGGACGAGTGGACGCGTTTGATCGGGCGGCATGATCCCAAGGACACGCTGCTTTATCGCAAGGACGGCCGCCTTTTCCTGCACGCCCCGGCGGACACCGAGGTGCTGCACCCCGAGCACGCGACCCTCGCGCTGCCGGCCGGCATCTACGAAGTCGTCGAAGACCGCGCCACCAGCTACTGGCGCAAGGCGATCGACTAAGTAACCGCACCCAGCGAAATCTCCACTTGCCCCGCCCAAGAGGGGCTTGTCATTACCCAAATTGTTCAAGCCCAAGGGCGATTCGTGCGCCAGCGACGAGGATCTCGAGCTCTCGGTATCCTCTCGCTAGCGTCACGAGGCCCGGCATGCCATCGGCTTTGCGGTTCATGTGGCCGCCCATTCGACCAATGGCTAATGCCACGTCTTGAATGGTGCGAAGCTTCCGCTTGGTACGCTTTTCTAGGATCTTGAGGACCAGGGGGTCCCATTCCAACGTGGTGGCAGGCGCATTCGGGTCGAGGCGGAGGGCTTCTTTAAGCTGGACCAGGCGCGCTGCAGCAAGGCTTTGAAGTGAGATTGCGGCCGCCAGGCGGTGCCCGTCCTCGAGGTGGAGCCGTTCGGCCCCCAGGCAGCTCTTGAGCGCTTTGTGGAATTCCTCGATGAGCCAGCGGCTCGTGTAGCGCATAGTGGCTTCGAGAGCGTCTTCCAGGCTCTCCACCGGGGCGCTCACGAGCAGAATCCATTCCAGCGGCTTGATGCCTGCTGGTGGCTTGGCCTCCCAGACCCGTACGATGCTGCAAGTGAGCGGCTCGAGCTTTGGGGTTCCCTTGGGGCGCTGGGGCGGTCGAAGGGTCACGCGGCAGGTGGAGAGCGAAAGCGTCGCGGTGCGAGCGGCCTGGCCTGGGCGGCTCCGCAGCTCCAGCTCAAAGCTCCCGAGTGATGGGGCTGAGCGGGCTTGCTGGAATAGCTTGCCCTCGGCTCCGAGCAGCGCACGATCCTGGGCGGCACGCACGACGAATTGATGACGCAAACTTTGGCAGCTTGCCAAAAACTCGTAGACGTCAGCCCCACGGTCGCAGACTCTGCACCATTCGACGCTCGCTGGGGCCTCGCCCAGGCGCTCGTTACTCCGCTCCCAGATCTGGCTCTCCCGCTCCCGACGCTTTCGGTTGAAGGAGTTATCTTTCTCGCCCTCCGGAATGGGCTTGCGGGTCTGGTATTGCTGATCCACAAGCCCGACGACTTCGAGTGCTGGACGCCGCGCGCCCTCCGGCGTTGCCTCCAATCCTTGCCAGACGATTGCCAAGACGCTCTCAAGCAAGAAGCCCTGCTGGAAGTCGCGGCTTGCTCCGACCGGTCCAAGGCCAGGAATCGGCTCGTCGTCGTACCAAATGAGTTCGGTGAGGTCCTCGACAAGCAAGTAAGCACCAGGGCGAGTGATGCGCTTGCGGACGAGTTCTCGGTGTCCAGCCTGGAGATTGTCCGGTGTCGATTCAGGATGCTTGAACAGGTTGTAGCTCGCCTTCACGTCGTAAGCCGTCCCACACAAGCGCGGAATACTGCCGCCCTGCTGGGCCAACATGGCGGCCGTCAGCTCCATGGCGCGTGCATTTCGGCGCTTATCTCCTAGTTTAACACCCTTGAATTGCTGGCGCGCCCAGCGCTTAGAGTCCTTCAACGACGGCATCCGGCCTATCTCCTTTCAGGGACGATAGGCCGGATGATACAGGCGTTATGTCACTTTCAGGCTACGCCTGCGTGAATTTTAGGTAATGACAAGC
>DATNPP010000117.1:0-2826 GCA_036703175.1 Oscillatoriaceae cyanobacterium | reverse complement strand
CTCTCGCTGAACTAACCCCCGCGCTCCCCCTCCCCCTGGCGAGGGGGAGGGATGTTTGAGCCCCGTCCAGGGGCGAAAACGGGGTGGGGGAGTCTCCCGGCGGTCCGCAAAGAGACTCCCCCACCCAGTCCGTGTCCCTGGCCCCCACCTAACCTCCCCCCCACCGAGGGGAGGGGGCCCGGGATAAGGCTTTCCAGCCTGTTGCCGGTGGGGCCGGTGAGGCCTACGCTGCCATCGAGGTCCAGGGCACCTCGAAGGGAGCCGCTCATGTCGCCCATTGTCCGATGGCTCGCGGCGATCGCCGTTCCGCTGGGCATCTTCGGCTGCGGCACGCTCGGCCAGATCGCCTGCATTCCGAGCGCGGATGCGCGTCTGTTCCTCGCGGATCTCGCCGCGAACGGCGGCCCGAGCGCGCTCAAGAGCCAGACGCCGGCGCCCAGCCGCACGAGCCTCAGCTACACCGAGTCCGGCCAGGCCTACCAGGCCGACCTGTATCAATCCGCGCAGGAGCCGCGAGCGGCGATCGTGCTGGTGCCGGGAGCGGCGCTCGCGGGCAAGAACGACACACGCCTGGTCGCGTTTGCCGACGCCCTCGCGCGGCTGCACTTCACGGTACTGGTGCCGGACATTCCGAGCCTGCGGGAACTGCGCCTCACCGCGGACGACACGCGCTACATCGCCGACGGCGTCCGCTACCTGGACTCCCGCCCGGATCTCGCGCCGGGCGGCCGCCTCGGCATCGGGGCCTTCAGCTACGCCGTCGGCCCGGCGATGCTCGCGGCGCTCGAGCCCGACCTGCGCGATCGCGTGCGGTTGATCCTTTCGGTGGGCGGCTACGACGACATCGAACACGTGATCACGTTCTTCACGACCGGCGCCTACCGCGAGGGCGACAGCGCTCCCTGGCGCCATTTGACGCCGGACAGCTACGGCAAGTGGGTCTTCGTGCTCAGCAACGTGCCGAGCCTCTCCGACGCGGGCGATCGCGCCACGCTCACGGCGCTGGCTCAGCGCAAGCTCGCCGACCCGCAAGCCGACGTCTCGGACCTCGAAAGCCGATTGCAAGGGAGCGAGGCCAAGGCCCTGATGGCCTTGCTGAACAACCAAGATCCCGATCGGGTCCCGGCGCTGCTCGCAGGGCTACCCGCGCCCGTGCTGGCCCAGATCCGCGCCCTCGATCTGTCCGACAAGGATCTCTCGGGCCTGACGGCGCGCGTGATCCTCGTGCACGGCTACGACGACGACTTCGTGCCCTACACCGAGAGCGAGGCGCTCGCCCGGGCTTTGCCGCCCGGACGCGCGCGCTTGTTCCTGGTGAACGGGCTCTACCACGTGAACATCCAGAAACCCGGCGTGTTCGATGTCTGGAGCCTGGGCTGCGCCGTCAACGCGCTGTTGGCGACGCGATCGCCCTAGAGCGCGAGGCGGGGCAGCAGACCGTTGGGGCCGGGGGCCGGTTGGGGTTGGTTCGCGGGCACCGCGTTCTTCCAGTCGGTCGCCATCGCGCTCAGCACCGGCGAGACGAGCGCCGGCGCGTCGAGCAGAATGCCGACCTCCCGGTTGTGATCCATCGAGTTGGTGGACAGATTCACGGAGCCCACGTACATGCGGGTGCCGTCGACCACCACGGCCTTGGCGTGCAGATAGGGATTGCTTTGGAAGCGCACCTGCGCGCCGTACGAGGCCCAGGTCCGCGCCGTGATCACGTTGCCGGGCGTCTGCACCGGTTCGCCGGGCGCCGACGGCAAGGCCGATTCCTGGGCCAGCATCGCCTCGACGTGCACCCCCTGGGCGAGCTTCTGCTTGAGCAGCTGGTTGAGCGCGGCGTCGCCCGCCTCCTCGTCCTGGATCTTGATGTCGCTTCTCGCGCTCGCGATCAAGTTGAGCAGCTGCTGGCGCGAGTTCACCGGGCTGATGACCAGATCGGCCGCCGAGGGCGTGTAGTTGCCGTCGACGTAGTCGGTCTGGAACAGGCGCTCGAGATCCGCGACGTCCGCCGTTTGCGTGTCCTGCACGATGTACTCGCGGTTGCCGCCGAGGCCGGAGTGCGTGAAGTTGGCCGAGGAGACGAAGGCCGTCTTGGCGTCGACCAGCATGAACTTGGCATGGGTGTAGGTGAAACGCGGATTGGTCCAGTGCACCTGGATACCGGCCTTGGCGAGCGTCGCGGCCGTATGCTGGTTGGGGCCGACCGGCGGCGGGTTGTCGCCCAGATACGGGTGCGGCTCGAGCGAGACCTGCACGGCGACGCCACGCTGCTTGGCGGCGAGCACCGCCTGGATCGTGGCTTGATCCGTGAGCATGTAGTTCTCGATCTGCAGGCTGCTGCGCGCGCCGGCGATCGCCTTCAGCAGAAAGGCGTCGGTCGCGTCGGGCATGACGAAGAGTTGCAGGCCGCCGACGCCGGCGTGAGAACGGCTCATCACCTGGCCATCGAAATAGGCCGGCGTGGCGCCCATCGGCAGCGCGTTCGCGCCGCAGGCGGACAGGAGCAAAGCAGCGCCGAGCGCCGCAAAGCGGAGTGGGTTTCGGTTGAGCCTCATGGTTTCCCTCTCGAGACTTGACGTCGGTTATCCCGGGCGGCGTGCGCGCGGTTTTCGCGGCGCGATCGCCAGATGTTCGCGTAGACCTTAAGTGAAGGTTAACATTAGACAATGTACAGTTAAGTCTCGACTAAGGAAAGGGGCCATGGCGGGCTCGGCGCGAGATTTATTCCAGATTTAACAAACGCCCCGCATCAGGCGATCACGCACGTCCCCTCCCCCCGGTGGGGGGGAGGGACGCCGAAGCCCTGTTCAGGGGCTGAGGCTGGGAGGGGGAGACTCC
>DATNPP010000116.1:0-3859 GCA_036703175.1 Oscillatoriaceae cyanobacterium | reverse complement strand
CGGCGGACTTCCGGATCATCCTCCAGTTCCAAAAGGACTATCCGGACGCGAAATTGATCAAGCTCGAGGAGAACTACCGCTCCACGCAGAAGATCCTCGAGGCCGCCAACGCGGTGATCGCGCACAATCAGGATCGCTTCGAGAAGACGCTCTGGACGCAGAACCCGCCCGGCGATCCGCTGACGCTCTACACGGCCTACGACGAGCGCGACGAGGCCGAGTTCGTGCTGGCGCAGATTCGCAAGCGCCGGGGCCATCGGCCGCTGGCGGACTTCGCGATTCTCTACCGCACCAACGCCCAGTCGCGCGCGCTCGAAGAAATGTTCATGCGCTACGGCACGCCCTACCGCCTGGTGGGCGGCGTGCGCTTTTACGAGCGCAAGGAGATCAAGGATCTGCTCGCTTATCTGCGCCTGGTCTTCAATCCCTCGGACGAGTCGGCTTTTTGCCGCGCGGTGAACACGCCCAAGCGCGGCATCGGCAAGACGACCATCGATCGCGTGCTCGCGGCGGCCCGCGCCGCGCAGGTGAGCGCGCTCGAGCTGTTGGCGCAGGGGCTGCCGCTCGAGGGGGTGACGCCCAAGACGGCCGGCAAGCTCTACCAGTTCGCGCGCTTGCTCACGGCGCTCAATCGGCAGGCCGAGAACGTGCCGTTGCCCGAGTTGGTGCGCCGCGTGATGGAGGAGAGCGGCTACCGTCAGGCGTTGCTCGACGAGGGCACGGAAGAGGCGCTCGCGCGGCTCGAGAATATGGAGGAGCTCGCGAGCGTGGCGGGCACCTTTGCGGAACAGAGCGACGACGCGAGCCTGGGCGCCTTTTTGACCCACCTGATGCTGCTCTCGGACCTCGATCAGGCCGAGAACGCCGAGGGCGGGAACGATCGCGTCACGCTGATGACCCTGCACTCGGCCAAGGGCCTGGAGTTTCCGATTGTCTTTCTGGTCGGGCTGGAGGAAGCCACCTTCCCGCACAAGCGATCGCTCGACGATCCGGCGCAGCTCGAAGAAGAGCGCCGATTGGCCTACGTGGGCATCACGCGGGCGCGCGAGCAGCTGATCATCTCGCATGCGCAGCGGCGCATGACCTTCGGCGAGACGCAGCGCTGCATTCCCTCGCGCTTCCTCAAGGAGGTGCCGGAAGCCCTGGTCGAGCCGATCGAGTCGCCGGTGGTCAAGGCGCACGCGCAGTACATGCCCACGACCACGACCACGAGCGCGCCGAGACGGCAAGAGCCGCGCTGGAGCGAGCCGGACGTGCAGTGGATGCAGGATTGGGGCTCGGACGAGTCCTCCTCGCGGCCGACGCGCAAGCCGAAGCTCGCCGAGCTCGAGGTGGGCACCCGCGTGCGCCATGGCAAGTTCGGCGAGGGCGTGGTGGCGCGGGTGCTCGGCAGCGGCGAGCGCGCGACGATCGCGGTTTCTTTTCCGGGATTGGGGCAAAAGATCCTCGATCCGCGGTTCGCGCCGTTGGAGCGGCTGGAGTAGCGCCTTTCGATTGCCTTGCGAGCGCGCGGTTTGCTATGCTCGCACCGTCGACGTTGCCGCGTGCGGCTGAATGGTCCGAAAACGGGAGTTGCCGTGTTGCCGCGCTTGAGTGCCTGTTTGATCGTCGAGAACGCCGCGGGAAGTCTGTCGCGTTGCCTGCTGGCCTTGAAGGACTGGGCGGATCAGGTCGTGGTGCTCGATAGGGGCTCGACCGACGACACCGTGGCGATCGCCGAGTCCTTCGGCACCGACGTCTACCACTGCCCGGAGCACGACGACGCCGCCGCCGCCCGCAACGCCGCCGCCACGTATGCCACGGGAGACTGGATTCTCGCCCTCGACGCGGACGAGGCGCTGCTCGTCGAAGATGCCGAGGCCTTTCGGGCGGCCCTGGCGGATCCGAGCCAGAGCGGCTACGTCGTCCGCGTGATGCTCGAAGGACCCGACGGCGCGTGCTTCGAGACACCTGAGGTCCGATTGTTCCGGCGTGACCCCCGCCTCCGCTTCCGTGGCCGTTTGCATGCGCAGGTGAGCAGCGCGCTGGCTGATCACCGGCTGCGCGTCGGCGCGTTGCCCGGCGTCTCGCTGCGGCGCTCGCAAAGGCCATCGACGCCGGAGACGCTTGCGCGCGGCCTGCGCCTCGCCGAGCTCGACGCCGCGGAGCGGCCGCACGCGCCGGACGCCTGGCTCGCGCTCGCGACGAGCCATTCGGCTGCCGGCGACGATCAAGAAGCCCTGGCGGTGTTCGAGCAATTGCAGGACCTCGTGGCGCGCACGGGCGAGTCCGACGCGGTGGCCTTCGAGCGCGCGCGAAGCCTGGCCGCGCTCTACACGCGTCTCGAGCGTCCGCAAGACGCGGAATCGGTGCTCGACGCAGGGCTCGAGTGTCTACCGGATTCGCCCGCTCTGCGCTTCGAGCGTGCACGTCTGCGCGAGGGGCGCGGGGAGTTGCAAGGCGCGATCGCCGATTTGCTCGCGTGCTTGCAGGGGTGCCAGGCGCACGCGCTGTACCCGGGGTCGCCGGATCTGGCGGCGCAGGCCCAGGCGCAGCTGAGTCGCCTCGTCGCGCAGGCGCCCGAGCTGGCCGGCAAGCTGGCGGCGGATCAGGAGGCCGAGCTGCGCGCGCGGCTGACGAACGCGCCGCGACAGCCGGGACTCTGGCTCGAGCTGGGCTTCCGACTCTTTCAGCAGGCGCGCTCGCAGGAGGCGCTGCAGGCGATCCTTCAAGCCATCGAGCTGGACGCCGGCCTCGTGCCCGCTTTCCATTTGCTCGGCATGATGCTCGATCAAGCCGGTTATTCGGACTACGCCGGAAAGGCCTTCGCGGCGTCGCTCGTGCTGGAGCCGAACCATCCGATGGCGCTCTCGTGCCTCGAGGCTTGCCGTGGAAAGTCCGCCGAGCAAGCGCTCGATCCCGAGCTGGGCGCGCGCATCGAGCGCTTGTTGGCGCGCATCCACGTCCGCTTGAGCGCGTGTTTGATCGTCAAAAACGAGGCGGAGAAGCTGCCGCGCTGCCTGGCGTCCTTGAAGGACCACGTGGACGAGATCGTGGTGGTCGACACGGGCTCCGACGACGAGACGGTGGCGATCGCCGAATCCTTCGGCGCGAGAGTCCATCACTTCGCGTGGTGTGACGACTTTTCCGCCGCGCGCAACGCCGCGCTCGAGCAGGCGACGGGCGACTGGATTCTCGCGATCGACGCCGACGAGGAACTGCGCGTCGACGATGCGGAGGGCCTGCGCCGCGCGCTGCGGAACCGCACGTGCGGCGGCTATCTCGTCACGCTGCACAACCTGGGCGACGCGGGCATCTTCTCGACCAATTTGCTGCTGCGGCTGTTCCAGCGGCACGAACGCATCCGTTACGCCAATCGCCTGCACGAGCACGTGACGGACGCGATCAACGCGCTGGGCTGGCCGGTGGCCGAGATCGGCGGCATCGAGATCATGCACGACGGGTATCGGATCGCCCCGGAGGCTTACAAGGACAAGGTGGCGCGCAATCGCCGCATCGTGCGGGCGGCCGCCGAGGCCGAGCCCGACCATCCGCAGCTCTGGTTCGAGCTGGGCCGGCTCCTCGAGGACGATGCGCCGGACGAGGCGCTGACGGCCTTCGAGCGGGTCGAGAGGTTGCTCGAAGCCGGCGCGACGCTTTCGCCGGCCGTGTATCCCACCTACGTCACGGCGTACCAGCGCTTGCTGCGTGGCGCCGGTCGCGCCGCCGAGGCCCTGGCGTTGCTTCATGCGGCGCTGAAGCGCTACCCCGGGCACGCCGAGCTGCACTACGAGCGCGGCGTGCTGCGCGCGCAGCTCGGGGAGCTGACGGCCGCGCGGCTCGACTTCGTGGCCTGCCTCACGCCCAACGCCTACATCGG
>DATNPP010000076.1:0-2739 GCA_036703175.1 Oscillatoriaceae cyanobacterium | reverse complement strand
AACGCGATCACGGGGCTCGCCAGCAGCTGGGCGAAGCGCGACCAGAAGTAGCCGCCCAGGGTGCGCGGCAGCATGAAGTCGGCCGGATCCGGCCCCGCGGGCGTGGCGTCGAAGGGCACCCAGCCCTGCATCGGCATCCAGGCCTCGACCCAGGCGTGCGCGTCGCGGCCGTGCACCTCCCAGAAGCCCGTGAGCGGATTGTAGTCGCCGGGCAGATAGCCCGTCACGAGGCGCGTCGGCACGCCCTCGACGCGCCCCATCACGGCGAGCGTCGTCGCGAACTGCTCGCAAAAGCCGGCGTGCTGCTCGAAGAGGAAGTGGTCGACCCATTCGTGGCCGGGCGGGGCGGCCGCGACGTTCAGCCGGTAGACGTAGTGCGCGCGCAGATAGTCGCGCAGCGTGCGCATGGCGCTGTAGGGCGTCTTGCCGTCGGCCAGCTGATGCGTGAGCGCGCGCACGCGCTCGGAAAGCGGCGGCAGCTGCAGATAAGGCTTGAGGCGGCTGGGCAGCTTGCGCGCCGGGCGCGCGGCCAGGGCGCTCGCGTCGAAGCTGGGGATCTCGGAGACGACCGAGTAGTAGGTGTCCTTCTCGAGCAGCGTCGGCGATCGCAGCGAATCGTAGGCGTCGCGCCAGACGAGCGCGGAGGGGTAGTACAGCGTCGTGGGCGTCCAGGCGCTGAAGATCAGATTGGCCTGATCGCGCTCGATGTAGAAGGTCTGCACGAGCTGACTGCCGCCGGCCTGTCCGTCCGGCAGCGCGAGGTGAATCGGCGGCACGGTGTCGGCCAGCGGCGTCACGCGCTTGGGATCGCTCATGCGCCAGGTGAGGCCGTCATAGCGATCGAAGGCCATCGCGCGCCAGTAGGCGGGGCGATCGCTCTTGACGCGCAGCACCACCACGTCCGAGGGCGCCGGCACCACGTTCAGATCGAGCGAATCGGAAAAGCCGTCGTAGCCCCGGTGGCTGCCGTTGCCGGGATCGTTCGAGGCCAGATCCGGATTGCGGACGCTCGGATCGAGCGCGCGCGGCAACGGCAGGCTCACGGAGACGGGCAGCGAGGGCGCGTTGAGCGTGCGCTCCCGGCGCGGCGCGAGCGCGTAGAGCGGCAGCGCGAGCAGCACGGTGAGCGCCAGCGCGCCGACGAGCGAGCCCGACAATCGCGGCCAGGCGAGGGGCGGCGCGCCCAGCTCGGACGCGTAGGCCTCGTGGAAGGCCCACAGCAGCGTCACGGCCGAGGCGAGCAACAACACGCCGAAGCTGCTTTCCCGGCTGAGCGTGGCCGCGACGATCACGAGCACGCTCGTGACCATCAGCGCCACGCGCAGATTGCGCCGGCGCGGCAGGTCGAAGCTGTTCAGCACCTGTAGCCAGACGAGCAACTGGCCGAGCACCAGGCGTGGATTGAGCGCGTAGGCCACGAGGCCCTGCAGCGCGGCGTACAGCGCGTAGATCATGCCCGCGGCCAGCAGCCACTTGAGCCAGAAGTTGTTCCCGCGCCGCCGCCAGTGGCTGAAGGCCGAGCCGGCCGTGAGCACGAGCAGCGGCAGCGCGGGTTGGAAGTCCGGATCGGCGCTCGTGTAGGCCAAAAAGGCGCAGGCGGTGTTGAGGTAGACCGCGAGACGCAGTCGAATCGAGTCCTCGGCTTCCCTCATGCGCCCTCCAGGGCCATGAGCGGGGTGCCGACCGGACACACGAGGCTCGCCTCGGCCGTGTCCGCGGTCTCGGGCGCATAGACGAAGTGTGACGCCCAGGCCGGCCACTCCGGCACGGGCACGCTCGAGAGCAGCACGGCGCCTGGGGGGCCCACGGGCGCGCTCTCGGCGATCGCCCGCGCCCGCGCGAGCCAGGCGAGCTCGGCGTCCTCGAGCGCGCCGGCGGGCGGCGGCGTCGCTTCGCGCTGGGTCATCAATCGCACCATGCGGCCGGCCTGGCGCATGTGGACGACCAGCGAGGAGGCGATCGCCACGAGGTGCTCCAGGCTCGCCTCCGTGTGGATTCCGCGCCGCAGATCGAGGAACAGCACGAGCTCGGCGTCTTGCTCGCGCTCGCTCTCCTTGGCGATCAATCGGCCGGCGCGCGCGCTGCTCTTCCAGTGGATCTCGCGCAAGCCGTCGCCGGAGCGGTGCTCGCGCACGCCGCGCAGCAGCAATCCGGCGCCCGCGCGCGTGGCGCGCGAGGCCTGCATGCCGGCGTCGCCGCTGGGCAGCCAGGCGAGCCGACGCAGCGGCGCGGCCGCCGGGTAGACCAGGTAGGTGCCGGGCAGCCGCACGCGCCAGATGTCGATCACGAGCCCCATGGGGTAGGCGCTTTGCAGAATCGCCTGCGGCAGCGGCAGCTCGCCGCGGCGCGGCGTTTCGAGCGGCAGCCGCAGCTCGGCGGGCGCGTCGGCGCTCAGCCGCTCGGCCAATGCCGCGTGGGCGCTCGCGGGCACCAATTGCGCGCGCCAGAGCGAGAGCCACCAGGGTTGCGGCCGCGGCCCCACCAGCACCTGCACGTGCCGCGAGACGCCGCGGCCGCGCTTCGTGAGGTGCAGATGCAGCGTGGCGGGATCACCCTGGCTAACGGGCGCGACCGGCTGGGCCACCACGCGCACGCCGTGCAGCTGCCGCCAGGCCATCGCCCAGCTGGCGATCGCGAGCGCCGTGCCCAGCGAGCCCAGCAGGTACAACCAGGCCGTTTGCGTCTGGTAGGCCGCGATGAACACGCCGCCGACCACCAGGAACAGCACGTACGCGGTGA
>DATNPP010000073.1:0-5808 GCA_036703175.1 Oscillatoriaceae cyanobacterium | reverse complement strand
TGGTCGACGTGCTGATTCCGCGCGGCGGCGAGGCCCTGATTCGCGCCGTCCAGGCCGAGGCGCGCGTGCCCGTGCTGTGTCACGCGCAGGGCGTGTGCCACACCTATGTCGACGCAAGCGCCGACCTGGAAAAGGCGGTGCGCATCGTGCTCAACGGCAAGACGCAGCGTCCCGGCGTGTGCAACGCCACCGAGGGCCTGTTGCTCGACCGCCGCGCCCTCGACCGGCTGCTGCCGCCGCTGGTCGACGCGCTCGTGGCGGCCGGCGTGACGCTGCACGGCTCGGCCGAGCTCGCGGCGCGCGATGCGCGCCTGCAAAGCGACGGCGACGCCGCGCGCGGCCGTGAATGGCTCAGTCTGGACCTCACGCTGCAGGCGGTCGACGGCGTGGAAGGCGCGATCGCCTATGTCCAGCAATACGGCTCGGGCCACACCGAGGCGATCGTGGCCGAGGACGCCGCGACCGCGGCGCGCTTTCTGCGCGAAGTGCAGGCCGCGGCCGTGATGCACAACGCCAGCACGCGCTTCAACGACGGCGGCGAGCTGGGCTTGGGCGCCGAAATCGGCATCAGCACCTCACGTCTGCACGCCTGGGGCCCGATGGGTGCCGAAGCCCTCACCACCCGCCGCTGGCTCGTTACGGGCGACGGCGCGGTGCGCGCGTAGCCGGAACAAGCGAGGTCAATTAAATTGCCCTCTCCCCCTGAAAGGAGGGAGAGGGATCCTGAACCGCCGTCCAGGCGGGGCAGGTGGGAGAGGGGGTCACCCCAGGCCAGTCTCGCTTCACGCCAGTCGGGTTTTGCGGCCGACTCGCGGTCGCCCCCTCTCCCGATTGTCCCGCCTGGACGGCGGTCCAATATCCCTCTCCCACCCTTGTATGTTGGGCAATTAAATCCGCGTCTGCCTAGTTGCCTTTGGTCTCAGGAGCCGGCTCACCGACGTGACGCCGTACCAGGCGTATGCGAACGGCCAGACGAGCAGCTGAAGCGGCCGCGTCACGGCATCCGCCAGGTCGGCCGGCACGGTCGCGAGCAGTCCGACGGCCGCAAAGGCGCTCGCGAAGCCACCCTGGGAGGCCGCGCTTTCGAGCGAGGTCGTCGCGCCGAAAAGGGGCCGAAACGGATTGAGCGGCGGGGTCGGCGTCCAGACGTCGCCGCTCATGGACGATGGGGGCGTCGGCTTCGCGGCGATCGCGGCAGACGGCCGGACCGTGGGCTGGCTCGCGGATGCAATCTTCATCATGGCGCCTCCTTCCGATGGATGCGCTCTATATCCCGCGAACTCCCGCGTAGATTCTTAAACCGGGGCTAAATGCCGGCGACTAGCTCAAGTAGTCCCGCACGGCCTGCACGATCACCTGCGTGCCGACGGCGAGCGCGTCCTCGTCGATGCGAAACTCGGGATGGTGGTGCGGCACGTCGATGCCCTTGGCCGGGTTCGAGGAGCCGATGAAGAAGTAACAGCCCGGCACGGCCTCCAGAAAGTAACTCATGTCCTCGCCGCCCATACTGGGCGCGGCCGCCACGACCTTCTCCTCACCGACCACCTTCACGGCCGAATCCCACACGCGCCGGCACATGCCGGGATCGTTCACGGTCGCGGGATACACGTTGGCATAGTGCAGATGGCACTTCGCGCCGAAGGCCTCGCACAGATGCGTCGAGAGCGCCTCGAGGCGCTCCGGAATCAGCTTGGCGATCTCGGGCGAGAAGCTGCGCGCCGTGCCCCACATGTGCGCCGTGTGCGCGATGATGTTGTGGCGATCGCCCGCCTCGAGCTTGCCGACCGTCACCACGCCGCTCTGCAGCGGATCCACGTTGCGCGAGACGATCGTCTGAATCGCCGTCACGAGATGTGCCGCCACGGCGATCGAATCCACCGAGCGCTGCGGCATGGCGCCATGGCCGCCGCGGCCCTGGATCGTCAGCTCGAAGACGTCCGTGTGCGCCATGCAAGGTCCCTCGGTGATGCCGATGGTGCCGACCGGGAGGTTGTTCCAGATGTGGTAGCCGATCGCGTTGTCGACGTGCGGATTCTCCATCACGCCGGCCTCGATCATCGGCTTCGCACCGCCCGGGCCCTCCTCGGCGGGCTGGAAGACGAACTTCACGTTGCCCCGAAGCGATTGGCGCTCGGCCGCCAGCACCCGAATCGCGCCCAACTGCATCGCCATGTGCGCGTCATGTCCGCACGCGTGCATCACGCCGGGATTCTCGGACTTGTAGGGCGACTCGTTGAGCTCCTGAATCGGCAAGCCGTCCATATCCGCCCGCACGAGCAGCGTGGGGCCGGGCGCGCCGCCGCGCAGCAGCACGACGAGGCCGGTCTGCGCCACGCCCGTCTGCACCTCGAGCCCGTCGATGCCGGCCAGAATCTCGGCCAGGCGTTCGGCGGTACGGACCTCTTGAAATCCCAGCTCGGGACGGCGGTGAAACTCCCGCCGATAGTCGATGACGGCGCGTTCGAGCTCGGGTGTCAGCATGAGGCCTCCTTGGCGATCGCCTCCACTATACCCGACGCTCGGCTGGTTTGCCCGAGCAGACTTGGGCAAACCGGCCGAGGCCCGCACGGCGAGGGTCGCTAACATGGGGGCCTACCGTATGAGGGAGGTGGTTGGGTGAACGACTTCATCGAGACGCCGGAAGGAGCCCGCGTGCGCTACACGCGTCCCGGAAACGAGGGGGCACGGCGCATCGTGGTCGAGGGTGAGCTTCGCGAGCCCGGGCGGGCCTACATCGATCAATGGTGCCCACCGGAACCGCCGGAAACGACCTGACGGGCGAGGGGGAAACGAGCGCGGCGATCGCATGATCGCCGCGCTCGTGCATGGGGCCATTGGCGGTTTTTTGCCTCACCAATGAAAATGCGCACGGTATGACAGAACACACATTTAAAAGCCGCCGGATATGGGTTAATATTAGAAAGACGTATGGTTGCTTGAGGCAATCCGTCCCGCAACAAGACCATTCGCCATAGACGTAGCCCTCGATACGGCAAGGAGGAACCATGACACACCGCAAGTGGATGCTCGGCACGCTCGCCGCGACGTTCATCGTCGCCGGCACCCCGCTGAGCGCCATGGCGGCCTGGAATGGCATCCGCCACTTCATCTGCGATCGAGGCAGCTGGGCCTTCGACGGCCTCTACGGTCCGTACACCCGTCTCGCCGTGCTGGCCTACCAGGAGAACCACGGCCTGGTCGCCGACGGCATCGCCGGCCCGAAAACCTTCGCGGCGCTCGGCCTGCGCTACCATCGCACGCTGACCTGCGGCATCGGCGGTAACGACGTCTTCTTGCTCCAGCAGACCCTCGCGGCGGACAATTATTGGTACGGCGCCCATGGCCGCGGCAACCGCATTCGCAACCTCGGCACGCCGCGCCCGGTGCCGACGCCCGAGGTACCCACGCCCATGCCGACGCAATCGCCCGGCTGGATCTCGCCGCCGGTGATCTTCACGCCGAGCCCGGTGCCCACCGAGGCGCCGACCGAGATGCCGACCGTCGCGCCGGCCACGCCGATGCCCACGCTGGCGCCCTCGCCCTCGCCGATGCCGACCCCCGCGCCCGTCACCAACCAGCCGACGCTGGACGTGTCCGTGGGCAGCTGGTTCGTGCCCGCCAACGCCGGCGCGCTCAACTACGACTTCTCCTTCCAGCGCCCGACCTGGACCGCGGACGCGGCGCTCTGGTGGGGCAACTGGGGCCTGGGCGGCGACCTCACGGTCTTCAATCAGACCTTCGTGACCTTCAAGCCGAACCCGTACTTCATGGCCAACACTTATATGTACGACGCGCTGCTCAAGTACCGCTTCGACAACGGCTTCGAGCAGGTGTTCGCGGGCTACCGCGGCATCGGCGTGGGCGACCTGAACTTCGGCACGGTCGGCGTGGCGCTCGACCGCCCGCTGTGGAGCGACTGGCTCTGGCTGCAGGCCAAGGGCTCGGTGGGCTCGAACTTCGGCAACGCTTACTTCCTCGACGGCAATGCGGGCCTGGCGCTCCGCGTCAATCCGCTCTCGCTCGAGGTGGGCTTCCGCGACCTCGCGCTCGAGAGCGGCGCGGATCAGCTGTTCAACATCAACGGCCCCACCGCCAACGTGCGCTTGGCCTTCTAGTTCATCCGAAGGGCTCGGCGCTGCCGGGCCCTTCGCTCTTGCAAGGAGTCTCCGTTCCATGGTCCAGTTCCGGTTTCGTCTCGCCTTGCTGACTGCGATGCTTGCCTGCAGCGCGCCGCTCGCGGCCCAGGCCGCCACCCTCGTGCCGATGCCGCAGCCCACCTGGCTGCCCGGCGTGCGCCGGCCCAAGCCCGCCCCGACGGCGAGGCCGATGCCCGTCGAGACGCCCACGCCGGTCCCGACGGCGACCCCGACGCCGTGGTGGACGCCCAGCCCGCAGCCGACCGCCACGCCGGCGCCGGTCGCGACGCCCATGCCCACTCCGACGCCGACCCCATCACCCGTCGCGACGCCGAGCGCCGCGATGCAGGGCCCTTCGTTGACCTCGCGCTGGGAGGCCGACCTCGGCCGCTGGATCCTGCCGGGCAACGCCGGCTCGGTGAACTACGATTTCTCCTTCGCCCAGCCCACCTGGACCTTCGGCGGCACGTACTGGCTGTCCGACTGGGGCGTGAGCGCCGACCTGACGGATTTCAACACGCTCTACGCGCCTTTCCGCACGACGCCCTACTTCGCGGCGGGCACCTGGATGTACGACCTGGACGTGGCCTACCGCTTCGCGCCGGGTTATCACCGCGTGCTCGTCGGCTACCGGGGTCTCGGCGTGGGGGACGTGAACTTCGCGACCGTCGGCTACGCCCTGGAGCGTCCACTCTCGCCGGACAACATCTTCTGGTTCACGGGCCGCGCCCAGGTGGGCAGCAACCTGTCCAACGCCTGGTTCATCGACGGCCGGTTGGGCTTCGCGGCCTACTACGGCGGCGCAGGGCTGCACCTGGGCTTCCGTGACCTGGCCCTCAAGACGGGCTCCGATCCGATCTTCAACATTAACGGCCCGATGGCCGACGTGACGCTGCAGTTCTAGGAGCCTATGCCGCGCTTGAAAGTCTGGGGGGCGATCGCCCTCCTCTCGCTGACCACCCTCGTGCCGCCTTCTCTCGCGGCGACGAAGAAGCCCGTGGCCCATGCCACGCGGCGGCATGCCAAGCTGCCGCCCGGCATTCTCTTCGATTGCCGTTTCGTGAAGGGCAACTGGAAGCTCAATGGCCTCTACGGGCCGTTCACGCGGGACGCGGTGCAGGCCTTTCAGCGCGCCAATCACCTGTTTCCGGACGGCGTGGCCGGCTTGAAGACGGACCACGCGCTGGGGCTCAAGTTCACGCGCAAGCTGCGCTGCGGCATGGGCGGCCACGACGTGTACCTGTTGCAAAAGGCCCTTCTGGCGCACGGATACTGGTACGGCCAGCATGGGCGTCCGGCCCCCACGCCGACGCCCATTCCATCGCCGCCGTTGGCGCCGTCGCCGAGCGTGCCCACGTCCGGCTGGCAGAAGCCGCCGATTCTCTACACGCCGGCGCCGCTGCCGACGCCGGAACCCACGGTACCCACGCCGAAACCGGCCCCGAGCGCCACTCCGCGGCCCCTGGTGCTCGCGCCGGCGCCGAAGGCCGTCCCGGCTCCCGCGGCGTCTCCGGTTGCAACGATCGCCATTGGAGCTTGGGCGGCTGATGGCCTCTCCAGCTTGAGGACGGCTCCCATCTCGTTGGAAGGTGAAGGCGCCGTCAATCTCGGTGCGTTCGAGTTGCGGGGCGATGCCGTCGCCATTTCTGCACCCAATGCGCCTGGCGTCACG
>DATNPP010000060.1:0-5583 GCA_036703175.1 Oscillatoriaceae cyanobacterium | reverse complement strand
GGGAGGGGCGCAGAATGTCGGTGTTACTTGTTTTGCGGTGCGAACTCCTCGGGCAGCAACGTGATCGAAGGCGACTTCGGCACCACCAACGGCCCTCGGAACACGTCTCACCCCTCGACCCGCGGCAGCGACACCGGCCGCCCCGACCCGGCCGACTCGCAAATCGCGTCGATCACCCGCAAATCCTGCAGCCCCTCTTCGCCCGGCGTGTGCGGCTTCCGGCCGTTCCGAATACAATCCGCGAAGTGGTCGATCTCGAGCGCGAAGTGGTTCTTCTGCGGCAACCGCCGCTCCTCGACGTAGTTCGACTCCTCGTGCGCGTAACCGACCTTCATGCGCAGGTCGGCATAGCTGAACGCCGGATTCAGCTCGTACCAGCCCCGCTCGGCCAGCACCCGGAGCGTCCGGGTCTCGTGGTACGCGTACGAACAGGTACAAACCGCGAGCACGCCCGACGGAAAGCGCAGCGTGAACGTCGTCGTCTCGACCACCTCCTGGAAGCGCGGATCGCGCGGATTCCGGAGATTCGTCGCCGTCACCTCGATCGGCTCCTCGCCGGTCAGATAGCGCGCCGCGTTCAGGCAATAGATGCCCACGTCCGGCAGCGGCCCGCCGCCCGCCTCGGCCAAATTGAGCCGCCACTGATTGGGATTGCCCTGATTCTGGCCGTTGTTCGCCTCGATCACGCGCAACTCGCCGAACGCCTGCTCGCGGCTCAGTCGGATCATCGCCAGGTGATGCGGCTCGTACTGGCAGCGGTAGGCGATCATCAGCAGGCGGTCCGCCTCGCGGCAGGCGTCGATCATCCGCTGGCCTTCCTCGACAGAGTTGGCCATCGGCTTCTCGCAGAGCACGTGCTTGCCGGCCTGGGCCGCGCGGACCGTGTACTCGCAGTGCATGTCGTTCGGCAGCGCGATGTAGACGGCCTCGACCTCCTCGACGTCTTTGAGGCGATCGTAGTCCTCGTAGCTGAAGACGCGCTCCGGCGGCACGTCGTATTGCCGTGCGACGTCGCGCGCCTTGTCGGGGTGCCCGCTCACGATCGCCGTGAGCTTCGCGCGCTCGCACTGCCGAAAACCGGGCAGCACCTGCTCGAGCGCCACGTGCCCCACGCCGACGAGCGCGAAGCCGACGCGGCGGTCCGGCGGCGCGGGAATGGGCGGTTTGCCTTGTTGCTCGGTGGGCCTAGTCAGCGGCGGCAGCTTCTCGGGCTTGGGGATCGGGCCTTCGCTCATGGGATTCGTCCTCCTCATTGGCCCCAGTATAGAGATGACGCCGCCACGCCCCAAGCATCGAGCGCGGTTTGCGCTCAGGCCCGCGTGAGCGCTTCGAAGACCTCCGGATCGACGTTGCCGCCGGAAACGACGGCGCACACGCGGCGTCCCGCGAAGCGCTCCGGCTCGCTCATTACGGCGGCGAGCGCGAGGGCGCCGGTGGGCTCGGCGCGCAAGGCGGCCTCCTGGTGCAGCGCCCGCAGCGCCTCGGCGATCTGGGCCTCGCTCACCTCGACGATGCCCGCGAGCCCGTCTTTGAGGACCTCCCAATTGTGGCGCCCCAGGCTCACCGTGCGGGCGCCGTCGGCGATCGTCGTGGGCTCTTGCGCGTTGATGACGATCTTGCCGGCGCGCAGCGACTGGGCCGCGTCGTTGGCGATCGCCGGCTCCGCGCCCCAGAGCTCGGCCCGGCTACCGGAACGCCGCAATCCCGTCAGAATGCCCGCGCTCAGCCCACCGCCGCCGACAGGCGCGATCACCGCGTCGAAGTCGATCGCCGACAGTTCATCGCCGAGACTCGCATTGCCGTCGATGACCAGTGGATCATCGTACGCGCTCGCGACATAGGCCTCAGGATGCTCGGCCGCCAACTCGCGCACGCGCTCGGCACGGCTCTTGAGCTGCGTGTCCACGAGCTCGACCTGCGCGCCGTGCCCGCACACGGCCTCGATTTTGACGCGCGCCGACGTCGTCGGCATCACCACGATACAGGTCTTGCCGAGCAATCGGCAGGCATAGGCCATCGCCTGCCCGAAGTTTCCGGACGAGGCCGTCAAAACCGACCGGTTCGGCACGGCCGCTGCCACGCGGTAAGCGGCGCGGAACTTGAAGCTGCCGGTGTGCTGGCCAAGTTCGCTCGCGAGCGTGAGCTCGCAGCCGAGAGCCTGCGACAGCGCGGGCATGCGGATGAGGGTGGTCGGTCGGACGATTTCGGAGTGAAGCGGCGGGGTCATGTTTCCGAGAATAACTGAGTGGGTGCCGCGCCGCAAGGCGACAGGGCCGTCACGGCGGAATGGGGTAGAAAGCTGATATGGGCTCGCAGGATCTCCTCACCCAAACGCAGATGCTCGAACGGCGCGTGCCGCAGGTGATGCCGCGCGCGATCGCCATTTTGCCCGCGTACAACGAGGAGGAGGCGATCACGACGACGATCGCGGATCTGCGTGCGCACGCGCCCGAGCTGGACGTGCTCGTGGTGAACGACGGCTCGAAGGACGGCACCTCGGCCGCCGCTCGCGCGGCTGGTGCAATCGTGCTCGATTTGCCTTGCAATCTCGGCATCGGCGGTGCCGTGCAGACGGGCTTCAAGTACGCGCAGCGCGCCGGCTACGCGATTGCGCTGCAGTTCGACGGGGATGGCCAGCACCTGGCCTCTGAGATTCCCAAGCTGCTCGCGCCGTTGCTCTGCGACGAGGCGGATGTCGCGCTCGGCTCGCGCTTTCTCGGCGAGGGCGGATTCCGCTCGACGGCGCTTCGACGGGCCGGAATTTACCTCTTTTACCGGGTGAATTCGTGGCTCACAGGACAGGCAATTACGGACAACACGTCGGGCTTTCGGGCCTACAGCCGCGAGACGATCGCCTTTCTCGCCGAGAACTCTCCCACGGACTACCCCGAGCCCGAGGCAGTGGTTCTGCTCGCGCGCAACGGCTTTCGGCTCAAGGAAGTCGCGGTCGAAATGCGGGTGCGTCAGGGCGGTCGCTCTTCGATCACGGCGCTGTGGTCCGTCTATTACATGATCAAAGTCGTTCTCGCCGTGCTGCTCGCCGGAGCCCGTGCGCCGATCGTGCGCCGGAGGGCCTGATGGACGTCCAGATCGTTCGCATTCAGATCCTCTCGATCATCGGCAGCGTGGCGCTGTTGGGCTTCATCGTCGAGCTGCTGCGCAAACGGAAGCTGCGTGAAGAGTATTCGCTGCTCTGGTTGGGCGGCGCCGTGGCGTTTCTGGTCCTTTCCATCTGGCGCGGATTGCTGACCAAAATCTCGTTTGCGATCGGCGTCGCCTATCCGCCTGCCGCGCTGTTTCTGGCCCTTATCATGGGCGCCTATCTGATGCTCCTGCATTTTTCTTTGGTCTTTTCCCGCTTGGCCGAGCGGAGCCGCGCCCAGGCCCAGGAAATTGCGCTGCTGAAGCACGAGCTGGAGCGAATGCGCCATGTGGGGCACCAAGAGGCCACATGAGCGACGCGCCGCTGGTCTCGATTCTGGTGCTCAACTACAACGGCCGGCACTTTCTCGACGAGTGCTTCGATTCCCTGGACGCGCAAACTTTTCAGGACTTCGAGGTCATCGTCGTCGACAACGGCTCGACCGACGGCTCCGTCCCGTACCTTCAGGAGCGCTGCACGGGCCGTTGGCAGCTAATACTGAACGCGAACAACGTGGGCTTCGCCGAAGGCAACAACCAGGCGCTGCGGCAATCGCGCGGGCGCTTCGTCGTGTTTCTGAACAACGACACCCGCGTCGATTCCGACTGGCTCGCGGAGCTGGTCGCGGCTGCCGAGGCCCATCCCGAGGCGGGCATGTTCGCCTGTCAGATTCGCTCGTACGACGCACCCGAGACGATGGATACCTCGGGCATCATCGTCTATCGGGACGGCATGTCGCGCGGCCAGGGGCGCCTCGAGCCGGCCGAGCGCTATGCGACGCCGATGGAGATGTTTGCGCCGAGCTGCTGCGCGGCGCTCTATCGCCGGGAGGTGTTGGATCTGGTCGGCGGTTTCGACCGGGAGTTCTTCGCCTATTGCGAGGATCTGGACCTGGGCATGCGCGCCCGTTTGGCCGGTTACACCTGCTGGTTCGTGCCGACGGCGCGCGTGTATCATCACTACTCGGGCACGGGGGGCAAGTATTCGCCGCTCAAAGCGTTCTTGGTCGAGCGCAATCATCTCTGGATTCTCATCAAGCTGTTTCCGAAGCGCATGATTCTGCTGAGCCCCTGGCACACGTTCGTGCGGTACGCCTTGCAGGCATACGGCGTTCTGACGGGTCGTGGCGCGAGCGGCAAATTTGCTGGCAGTTTGCCTGCCTATCACTTGCTACTTGTCTTGATTCGCGCCTATTGGGCGGCACTGCTAGCGTTGCCGAGACTGCTGCGCGAGCGTGGCGAGGTGCGCGCTTACGCGAAGGCTAGCCGGAAGGAGATCGAAACCTGGTTTCGACGCTTCGGTATTTCGGCCGTCGAGCTTTGTCTGAAGGACTGAGCGATGCGCGCGAAGGACTGGGGCAAGTTGATTTTCTCGGCCGGCGTGCTTGCGCTGGTCTTGGGGCTTGGTCATCCCGAAAGGATTTGGGCCGCCATTTCCGCCGCTAACTTGACATGGATGGCGGCCGCGCTCGCGGCATGGGCCGGCATCCAGGGCTTGAATGTGCTGCGGTGGTGGATTTTGAGCCGGGCACAAGGTCTCGCACTCGGCTTTGGGATCTTGTTGCGCCTCTATTTTGTCGGGATGTTTTTCAATACCTTCTTGCCATCCGGTTTCGGAGGCGATGTGGTGCGCGGCTACGAATTGTCTCGCCGCATAAAAGGCGGCAATGCGATCGTCTCGGTTGCCTCCGATCGCTTCGTTGCCCTCTATGCGCTGCTCCTACTGGCATGTGCGGCCCTTTTCCTGGCTCCAGCGGATTTCAGGCTGGTTCCTCCTTGGGGAGCCGCCATCGGATTGCTTGGCGCGACGATTGCGCCTTGGATGCTATGGGCTGGCTTACCATGGCTTGAGAGCTTGGCTGTCGGCAAGAATTGGTCGAAACTTTCTGGTTTGTTCAAACAGGTGAGAGAGGGTTCTAAGGCCTTGCGAGCCTCGCCGCGAGCAGTCGTTGCCAGCCTCCTCGTGGCACTTCTTTGCCAAGCGCTCGGCATCTTCATGCATTACCTTTTGATTCGGGCCCTTGGGCTTCCGGTGCCGCTCGGCTATCTGATCGTGTTCTTTCCAATCCTATCGCTCGCGGCCAGTTTGCCGATCAGTATCAATGGCATTGGTGTGCGTGAAGGGGGATTTCTCTTCTTTCTCGGCCGAATCGGCGTCTCTTCTTCCGGGGCCGTGGCGCTTGGCATTTTGAGCTTTGCGATGTTGTTGTTGTCCAGCGCATGCGGTGCTGCGCTTTACGCTCTGGAGCGCCGAACGGAAACTCCCGTTTTGGAGGGATCATGAACGCGAGCCTACAGGAGGTTGCGTGCCCGCTTTGCGGGTCCGACGATCGTGACATCCTATACGATGACCTTCGTGATCGCATGGCCATGGGAAGCGATTCCTTCACGGTTGCACGCTGTTCGTGTGGCCACGCCTATCTGAGCATCCGCCCCAGCACC
>DATNPP010000054.1:0-3792 GCA_036703175.1 Oscillatoriaceae cyanobacterium | reverse complement strand
TCACCGCGACCGTCCGCGCCAGCCTGAGGCACTCGCGCACGAACCAGGGCCGTTCGGCCGGAGGAACGTGCTCGATGACGTCCATCGCCACCACGGCGTCAAACGCGCCATCTTCGAACGGCAAGGGCGAACCCGGCGTGATCCTCACTAGATCCGGATCATCGAACCCGTCGACGTCGCTTCGAGTCACGCACGCGAAGCCTTGAGGCAGGTAAGCTTCGGTCAAGCGGCTGGTGCCTGCACCGACGTCGAGAATGTCACGTTGCCCCCCACTTGCGGGCAGCGCGGCCGTCAGGATCTCCGACAGAGTGGCATACCGGGCGTGCAGATCGAACTGGTGACCGGCAAGGTTCTCTTTCGAATGGGTCGTCATAGTTGCTCTCGCCACCACCTGATCGTATCGGCGATGCCGTCGTCGAGATCGAATTCGGGAACGACGCCGACCTCGTGGTGCAGCCTGGACGCGGAGGCGGCCAGACGCGGCGGCTCGGACACGGGACTTGGCCGCGCCCCGAGGCGAACCAGATCAGGCCGTCCCGTGTGCTCGGCGATCGACCGGATGATGTCCTTAATGGGGCGGCAAACTCCAGAGGCTATGTTGACGGGTCCGGTCACGGGGCTCTCCAAGAGAGCGACCAGGGCGTTGGCCACGTCCGACACATGCATGAAGTCACGTTCGGCCTCACCGTCGCCACACAGGGCCTCGCGCCCATTCAGCAGGGCTGAAGTCACGCTGGAGACGAGCCGGCCCGGCGCCTCGCCGGGACCGTAGAGAAAGAAGAGTCTCGCCCAGGCAATGCTGACGCCCTCCGGACAGGCCTCCAGCAGCCGTCTCAGGCTGTCTTTGGCGACACCGTAGAGGGTGTGCGGCCGGCAAGGTGTGACGGCCTCGTCGAGATGATCGAAGGCCCAATCGTATTCGGCGCAGGTTCCGGCGTACACCGCGCGCTCGCCGCCATGGGCCGCGAACGCGCGGTGTAGCGCCAAACTGGCCGCGACCCAGTCGAGGTTGTCCGCGGCGGTCCAGAAACGTCCGTGCTCGGCGTTCCACGCCAGATGGACGAGGTGGCTTGGTCGGACCCGCTCTATCAGCGAGGCGGCGACGCCTGGGACCAGGAGGTTCACGGCGAAGCGATCCACGGTGTGGACGTCCCAGTCTCGAACCTTCAGGCGCTCCACCAAGCGGCTTCCCACGAAGCCAGTGGCGCCCGTCACAAGGACCCGGCGCTCAGAAGGCGCGATCATAGTCTGGAAAACCGGCGTCGCGAGGGGATAGAATCGGGTCGGGCAGCGGCCAGTCGATGCCGAACGCCGGATCGTTCCAGCGCACGCCGCGGGCAAGATCCGATCGGTATCGCTCCGTCATCTGGTAGAAGACTTCCGCGTCGTCGGACAACGTTTGAAAGCCGTGAGCGAAACCGTGCGGGACGTAAAGCGCGCGCATGTTCTCGGCCGACAGTTCCATTGAAAGCCATTGTCCGTAGGTGGCGCTGTCCTGCCGCAGGTCCAGCGCAACGTCGAGGACGGCGCCGCGCACGCAACGGATCAGCTTCCCCTCGGGTGCCGGCTCCGCCTGCCAGTGCAGGCCGCGCAGGGTTCCCCGCGTCCGGTTGAAGGACACATTGCACTGCGGGAACGACGTCGGCAGACCCTGGGCGGCGAACTCGTCGGCGCAGAAGGTGCGCGCGAAGTAGCCTCGGTCGTCGCGGGCCGGCTCCGGTTCGACCAGGACCAAGCCGGCCAATCGCAAACCCGTGAATTTCATGTAAGCACTTGCACCTTGGGGATCGGCACCACGAATTGTCCGCCCCACTCGCGCACGGCCGCCATCTGTTGGGCGATCTCGTCCTTGAGGTTCCAGGGCAGGATCAGCACATAGTCCGGCCTAGCGGCGAAGATCGCTTCGGGACTGCGGATCGGTATGCGCACGCCCGGCAGCAGGTGGCCCTGCTTGTGCGGGCTGCGGTCGACCGTGAAGGATATGAATTCAGGACCGACGCCGCAGTAATTGAGCAGCGTATTGCCCTTGGCGGGAGCGCCATAGGCGGCAATCGTCTTGCCCGCCCTACGCGCCTCGATGCAGAAACTCAGCAACGCGGCTTTCGTGTCCACGATCTGTTGGGCGAAGGCTTTGTAGGTGGCCATGTCGTCGAGGCCGGCAGCGCGCTCCTCAGCCAGAACCTCAGCCACCGCCGCAGTCGTCGGGTGACCGTTGTGGTCGGCCTGGGTGGCGAAGATCCGCAAGGAGCCGCCATGGGTAGTCAGCTTTTGCACGTCGAACAGACGCAGGCCGTGACCCTTGAACACCTGCTCCACCGTCAACAACGAGAAATACGAAAAATGCTCGTGGTAGATGGTGTCGAATTGGTTTTGCGCCATCAACTGGAGCAGGTGCGGGAACTCCACCGTGACAACACCGCCCGGCTTAAGCAGAACGGCGAAGCCGGCGACGAAATCGTTTAGGTCGGGCACGTGGGCCATGACGTTGTTGGCAGCGATTACGTCCGGCGCGATGCCATCAGCCTTAAGGCGCCGGGCAGTCTCCACGCCGAAGAAGTTCACATCCGTCGGGATGCCCTTCTTGACGGCGTATTCCGCCACGTTCGCCGCAGGCTCGATCCCAAGAACCTTGGTCCCCTTCTGCAGGAAGTATTGCAGCAGATAGCCGTCGTTGCTGGCCACTTCCACTACGAGCGAATCGCTTCCGAGGCCGAAGCGCCCGATCATATGCTCGCTGTAGGCCTCCGCGTGCCGGAGCCAGGAATCCGAGAAGGAAGAAAAATAGAGGTAGTTGTCGCCGAAGATGTGTTGCGGGCTTTCGAACTCCTCCAACTGCACCAGTTTGCAGCTGCCGCAGACGAAGGCGTGTAGCGGATAGAACGGCTCCATCGCCTGCGCCCGTTCGGGCGGCACGAAGGAATTGGACAGAGGCGTGACGCCCAGATCAGCGAAGGTCTGTGAGAGGGGCTCAGCGCAGAATCGGCAGTTGCTCATCAATCGGCGTTCCAAAACTGTTCAAACTTGGCGATGTCGTCCAGCACGAGGCGCTGGGGGTCCTCGCCTTGCCCTTCGGCCCGATACCAATCGACGGTCCATTTCAGCGTCGTGCCCAAGCGTAGCCGCGGGCGCCAATTGAGGCGGTTCTGGGCTTTGCTCGAGTCGACCGCGAGAAGTCCGGCTTCATGGCCGCCCGTGTGCCCGACCGTCTTCCACTGCGCGCCCTCGCCCCACAGTGAAGTCACGCGATCGACCACTTCGCCGACCGGCCACACGTCCGTCATCGGGGGCCCGAAGTTCCAGGCCTCCGCCACGGCTGCGCCGTCGGTCCACAGTCTTTCGGCCAGGATCAGATATCCGCACAGCGGCTCAAGCACGTGCTGCCACGGGCGGGTTGACGCCGGGCTGCGGATCTCAATGGCCTCGCCGCTCTGCAAGGCGCGGATGCAGTCGGGTAGAAGACGTTTTTCAGCCCAGTCACCGCCGCCGATGACATTGCCAGCTCGCGCGGAGGCCAGGGCGATGCCCGCCGGGTTGAAGAATGACTCCCGCCATGCCGCCACGACCAACTCCGCGCCGGCCTTGCTGGCGCTGTAGGGGTCACGCCCCCCCAAGGCCTCGTTTTCGCGGTAGGCCCAGAGCCATTCCCGGTTCTCATAGCATTTGTCGGTTGTGACCACGAGCACCGCCCTGACGCTGGAAGCGTGACGCGCGGCCTCGAGCACCTGGATCGTCCCCATGACGTTGACGTCGAAGGTCTCGACAGGCGCACGATAGGAGCGTTGAACGAGCGCT
>DATNPP010000046.1:0-2144 GCA_036703175.1 Oscillatoriaceae cyanobacterium | reverse complement strand
CGAGGGCATCACGGTCCGCTACGAGGGCAACGGCCTGCACTCGATCGAGCGCAAGGCGCTCGCCCACCTCTTCTACGACGCCAAGGCTTACGCGCTGATCCCCCGCGCCTACAATCTCGTCGCTTAAAAACTTTTCCACCCACCTCCCTACTCCAACTCCACTCCAACTCCACTCCAAATCCAACTCCAACTCCACTCGGCAGGCGGCCTTCGGGCCGCCTGTCGAGTTTCGAAGCAAAACGCCCCGCTCATCGATTGAGCGGGGCGTCGGAAACGTGAGAGTCGCGGCCAATCCGAAGCGATTACTGCACCTTGGGGTGATGGCCCGGCAGCGCGAGCTTCGACTTCGATTTCTCGTCCTTGTGGAGGTCGGATTGCAGAGACTTCCAGTCCTTCTTGAGGTTGTGGCCGTCCTGGCGAATGTTCGAGCCCGATTGTTGAATCTCGCTGGTGAGCTTGTTCGCTTCGTCCGTCGAGAGTTTGCCGGCCTTTTCCAGCTTTTGAATGCGCCCCGTCTGCTTCTGCTCGAAGATATCGCCGGAAGCACCGTCCAGTTTCTGCTCGAGCGCCTTCTTCTGATCGGCGCTCAGGTTCTTGCCGTCGCCCTTGATCTCCTTGCCGATGGCCTTCACTTCGCTCTTGAGCTTATCCGCCTGGGCTTTGGTCAAATTGCCGTTCTTGACGCCATCCTCGATGCGCTTGAGCTGGAAATGCACGCGGTCTTCGGGCGTGACCGGGCCCTTGTGCGTAGAACCCGCCTTTCCGGCGCCGCCGTTCGAGCCGACTTTCATGAGCGTCTCTCCTCCGTCATCTGAAGCTGGCGAGGATTTCATACCCGTATGCTTGCAGGGGTTCGGCGGCCTAAAAAAGATTTGACACGGCGCAAACAAATCGCCATGTTCTAGTCAAATCGCCGATCTCAGGCTTCGAAATCCGGCGGCGCGGCCTCGGGCGTCCACAGATCCAGCTCGCCGCCCGGCAAGCAGACCACGTGAAAGCCGTTCGCGCCCTCGACTTCCCACGCTTCCTCGATCGGGTGCGGCTCCGCGCTCAAAACCGCGCCGTCTCCGAAGCGCAGCTCGAGCCGACCGTCGCGATGGGCGACGAGCGAGGCGCCTTCCTTGCGCAACACGTGCAGGGCCTGGGCCACCTGAGCGAGGTCGGCCGGATCGATCGTCGTCGTCTGATCGCCGTGGACCAGACGGAACGGTGCCGTCAGCAGCACCTCGAGCTCGGGGAAGGCGATCGCGAATGCCGCGTCGATACTCACGCGCACGACCGGGGCGCCCTGCAGCGGAACGAGCAGGTAGTCCTCGCATTCAATCAACATGAGGTGATCGGTCGGCAGGCTCATGAGCCTCTTGTACCCGATTCGCGTACCGGCCAAGCGGCTCGGGCGTTTACGCCCCTTGATCGAGCCGTTCGCGCATGCGGATCCCCGCGCCTGAAAGCAAACAATCACCGTGGCTGACGAGCAAACGCTCGACGGGCTGTTCGAGCCACGCCCGCGATTGTGCGATCAAGGCCTGGGAGTTCCGGGCCTTCGAGGGTGGCGTGAGATGCAAGCCGTCGCGCAAGCGAATCACGTGCTTGATGAACAGTCGCGCCAGCCACGGAAAACGCGCCAGACGCTCGTTGTGCCAGCTGTCGCCCACCAGCAGGCTGCCGCCGTCGTCCGGATGGTAATACACCACCTCGCCTTCAAAGGCCCCATCGGCCTCGAGAGCGACGAGGCCCAACGGCAGCGTCTCGGGAAGCGGTTGCACCGCCTTCGAATCGAACTGAGCAATCGCCGCCGAATGGGCGTAAACCGGCACGCCGAAGGTCTTGCTCAGCGCAGCCGATTCCCGCTCGTGGTTCGGTCCGGTGAGCAGCACCGCCTTGACGGTGCCCAGCGTCCGTAGCTTCGCTTCCTGGGCGGGGCTGAGCGCGACCGGATCGATGAGCACGACCTCGCCGTCGCGATGCACGGCGTAGGCGTGAAAGCCGGGAATCTCCGCGACTTTCCAACTGGAGATTGCGGGGGCGCGCGTCTCGAGCATGGGCGCTCCTTTCGTGAGCTGGCGAGCTACCATTGTACCCATGTCATAGCGACAGTGGACGCGACTCAGGGCGCCTCACCCGGCAGCGGCAAGGCCGTTGCC
>DATNPP010000011.1:0-2212 GCA_036703175.1 Oscillatoriaceae cyanobacterium | reverse complement strand
GCGATCGCACGCGGGATCACGGTGTCGCCCAGGTCGTCCTCCGCGCTCAGGAAGACCACTGCCGCGGGGTCACGCGGCTCGTTAGGGCAATCGGGCCAAGGCTTACCCGTGGTGACATGCGCTGCCATCGCCATAGTCAATTGGCTCTTGCCGAGGCCTTGCTCGCCGGCGATGAGCGTAAACTTCCTTCGGGCGATTCGGTTTTCCCAGAGCCAGAGGATGTCTTCTTCTTCGACCTCATCGCCGCGCTGAACGACCATGCGACCGTGTTGCGGCACGTCCTCCAGTCCCGGGGCCGCGTCGGTCGTCTTCCGCTTGCGGCCGTCCTCGGTGAATTCCTCCTGGTAGCCGTCTGGAAATGGCGCCTTGGCGAACGCGAGCTGGAATGCAGCGACGCGTCGCTCTTCCGGAGTGGATTGCGGGCCTTGAAGAATCGCCCAAAGATCCGCGACCTCGGCGGTCGTCAATACGCCTCTGGGGGCGCTGGTACGCCTGCGTCCGCTGGGTTTACCTTTCATCGCCGGTGCCCCCCGTTTCGTCCATGCGCGGGGAAGGGGCCAGGCGAAACGCGACCTGGTCAGTCCAAGCGGGCCATTCGCTCGGATCCACCTCGCAAGCGATCGTCTTTCGGTCTGTCCACGACTTCCAGTCGTCGGGGTGTGGCTCGATTGACGTCATCGGGTTGACGTCGAATTCCAGCCTGGGATAGGATGTGCGTCTCTGAGGTCGCGGCGCAACGCAAGCGCGCGACCCCCTGACCCGCGAAGGGGCTCGTCGGACCATCGTCATTTTCCTCTTGGGTTAGAGCGTTCAGAGGCAGAGGGGCGGCCAAGCACACTCACCTCAAACCGCTCAGCACGGGCAAGTCTAGCTTTTCACGTCTTTGGTTACAACACGGCGACTCGGCCGGTATGTGTTGAGCAGCTCGAAGCCGATCGGCACCACGGGCGCGTTGAGCTCATGATCGCGGGCGAGCGTCACCACGTAGCCACACGAACGGCAAAGGTGCAGATACACGGTTCGGTCGACGGGGCCGTGTTCCCCCATCACGGTGTCGGCGAACGTGCCCAACAGGGCGAGCTCGCCGTTGCATCGGCACTCGGGATCCAGGAATACGTTTCGCTGGCCGGCGAAGGCTTGGTAGTGCTTCACTTGCTTGCCCCTTTCACACGCGGCCTCGGCCGAACACGCGAACGTACTGCTGCTCAGCGAACGGCTCGAGCTTTTCGATTTCGGCCGCGTTTGGTCGCATCATGCCGATGCGCCGAGCTCGTGCTTCGGATGAAGTCACGCGATGGATTTCCTCTGTCTCGCCATTGTGCTTTCTGATGGTGATGACGAATCCGTACGGCTTCTCAGTGCTCACTTGCTTGGCTCCTTCGATTGGGCTTCGATCTCGTCTATCGCACGCGTGAAGGCCTCGGCTTGTCCGCGGATCCGCGCCAGGACCTGCGGATGCCGCAATGCCGCGGAGAGGTGCAGTGGGACGCATAGGTCGCTCAGGTTCGCGGCCAGGCGCGTCGCCGAGCTGGTGAAGCGCGCGAGCTGCTCGGGGGTTGGTTGAATCATTCGTAATCTCCGACATAACGGCAAACGCGGATTCCGGACACGGGCACCCGAGTTGGCTGCGGTGGACGTACGTTTGCCCGCTTCCAGGCGCGGGCCGACTCGATGCGGGCCTGAAGCTCTGGGTCGATGTCGTCGGAGTCGTCCCGCGACTCCTGGCATGCACGGCTCAAGTCGAGTTGCCCGGAGTCCACGAGCTCCTTCCGGATCCGGACGAGCTGGGTGCCGGCGATCCCGGGCACCAGGACCTCGAGCAAGGGTTGCTTGGGATACACTCCCTCGGCCGCGAGCTGCCGACATGCCTCAAGCACGCGCTGTCGGAGTCTCGCGCTCTGCTCGCGTCGATCGGCTTCGCGCTGTTCAAGAGTGTTCACGTCGCCTCCTTTCGGTAGCCGGGCCTGCCCACAACCTCTCGACGTCGCGCGGAGCAACTCCCGCGGAAAGTGCTTTGTAGGCTTTTTCGGACAGAAACAGCGCGGCCGCTTTCGCTTGTTGCTCTCCGAAGCATTCCCCGGTGGTCGGGTCCTTCCGTTGGAGTAGCCAGTCGAGCAACGCGTTCACGCAATGGGCTTCTGAGATGTTCACTCCGGCTCCTTTCTCAGTCGGTAGAGGGTCACTGCGTAAGAGTGCGAACGGTTGAAGGGTG
>DATNPP010000006.1:0-8125 GCA_036703175.1 Oscillatoriaceae cyanobacterium | reverse complement strand
ATCCCTCCCCCTCGCCAGGGGGAGGGCACGCGCGTTTTGTGATCAAGCTCACCAGTCATTGTAAAGTTTTATTACAAAACCCACCCTCCGCCCGACTTATCGTTAACTCTTGGCGCACATTTAAATGCCGCTGGTCACGGCTTAATGCGCATTTTACACACGTTTCCCAGACAAGCGTTACAATTCGGCCAACGGGGACACCGTCGTCTCCGCCGGCTCCCATCGCCATTGCAGCCTCGATTTCTCGGCGATCGCCACGAGCCCTCCCCCGGTGTTCGGACCAAGGAGGAAGCCATGCGCGACCCATACGAGGGCAACGAACCCTACGACCGCTTCTTCGCGGCGCTGAAGGATTTGGAGAACGACGCCAACGTGCACCGTTTCGACGGCGGCGGCGCGTTCTACGCCTGGGAACGTCTGAACCGTCTGATCGGCCGGTTGCGCGCAGCGTTCGACCTGTTCGAGCTCGAGCATGACCTGGGGCCCGTGCAGCGCGAGATCGAGGACTACTACGCCGATCTGGCGCGCCTCAACGTCCGTCCGGATCCCTGGGTGGCGGGCCATCTGCAGGCACTCACGGATTCACTCGCGCCCGAGCCCGTCGTCGACCTCACCACGAACACCGAGCGCCCCGCGCCCGGCGCCCAGTGGCCGCCGACCTACCTGACCGCGCGCCCCGCGGATCTCGAGGCCTTGCTGCGCGATCGCACCCCACCCGGCACGCCGCCCCGTTCGACGTTCTAGCAGCGCTGGACGTTACATTGCCCTCTCCCCCGGAGGGTGGGAGAGGGATGTTTGCGACCCGTCCAGGGGAGCAAACCGGGAGAGGGGGCGACCGCGAGCCACTCGCAAATTCCAACTGGCGTAAACCGTTACTGGCCTGGGGGCGCCCCCGCTCCCGATTGTCCCGCCTGGACGGCGGTCCAATATCCCTCTCCCACCCTCCGGGGGAGAGGGCAATGCGATTCGAGCGCTCTCGAGCGCTTCACTCCCGCTCGTCCGTTGGGACACGCGGCGCTCCCAGCCACAATGGATAGTGGAGGAGCGCCCATGGCGATCGCCCAGCCGCCCGGGACGCCGGGCCCGAACCTGGATAAGGAACGCCTCAGCCAGATCGTGCGCGTATTCCTGCGCTACGGCCTCGGCGTGCCCCTCGCGCGCATGCACCTCGCCCCGCGCTGGCCGCTGCGATTGCAGCTCTGGGTTCAGCGCACCTTCGGGCCCGAGCTGCCCGACACCTGGCCGCAGGCCCTGCGCGACGCCCTCGTCGAGCTCGGCCCGGCCTTCGTCAAGGCCGGCCAGATCCTCTCCGTGCGCACGGATCTGATCCCCGCCGAGCTCGCCGACGTGCTGCACTCGTTGCAGAGCGCAGTGCCGCCGGTGCCCTTCGACGCCATGCGCGGTCTGATCGAGGGCAACCTCGGCATGGCCCTCGACGCCGCCTTCGCCGAGTTCGATCCGGTGCCGATCGCCTCCGCCTCGATCGCCCAGGTCTACCGCGGCCAATTGCACTCGGGGCCGGTGGTGGCCGTCAAGGTGAAACGCCCGGGCATCGACGCGATCGTCACGCGCGATCTGCAGTTGCTCGTCTGGATGGCCGAGCGCATGGAGCGCTATTTGCCCGGCACGCGCAACTACCGCCCGCGCGAGGCGGCCGGCGAGCTGGCGCGCTACACGCTGCGCGAGCTGGACTTCCGGCTCGAAGGCGAGGTCGCCGAGCGATTGGCGGCCCACTTCACCGAGTGGGAGAACATCTGCATTCCCAAGGTCTACTTCCAGTCCGAGGCCCTGCTGGTGATGGACTTCGTGGCCGGCTTTCCGATCGACGACCTCGAGGCGATCGCCGAGCACGGCCTCGATCGGCACCACCTGGCGCGCACGGCGATCAACAGCCTGCTCGAGCAGATTCTCGCGCTGGGCCTGTTCCACGCCGATCCGCATCCCGGCAACGTTCACATCACGCCGGAAGGACAGCTCGTCTACCTCGACTTCGGCATCTTCGGCGAGCTCGATTCACGGCTGCGCCGCTTGTGCGCGATGACCATGCTGGCCCTCGACGCGGGCGAGTTCCCGCTCGCCACGCGCTACCTCATGCGCATGGCCACGCTCGAGCCGGGCGCGCGCACGCTCGAATACCGCCTGGCGGTCGAGCAGCGCTACGCGCGCTGGCGCCGCTCGAACGTACGCGAGTACGGCTTCGGCAAGCTCGTCTACGACATCGTGACCCTGGGGGCCCGCCACGGCGTGATCTTCCCGCCGGACGTCATTCTCTACGTGAAGGCCCTGACGACGCTCGAAGGCGTCGCCATGCAGGTGGTGCCGGACCTCGAGCTGGCCGCGGAGAGCAAGCCGTACCTCGAAAGCCTGGGCAAACGCATGCTCGACCTGCCGCATCTCACGCAGCTCGTGCGCCGCGCGATGCCCCTGTGGTGGGAGATCGCCGAGCGCTTGCCCTTCGAGGGCGCCGAGTGGCTCGATCGCCGATTGGAGCCCCCCGGCGAGTGGGAGCGCGAACGGCGCGAAAAACGCGAAGGGCACCTCGCGGCGCTGGCGATCGCCTGCGGCACGCTGCTGCTGATCGCGAAGACCACGCCGACCTGGCACAGCCTCTCGTTCACCGGCCTGGCCCTGTTGGGCGTCGGCCTGGTCTGGGGATTAGAGGCGCGGCGCTAGGCGCTCGCCTGACGCACGCGCTTGCCCAGCGCGAGCACGAACTCCGCGTACTTGGGGTAGTGCGACGGATCGAAGCCGAAGGTCTTCATCTCGGCGAGCGCCTGCTCTCCGGTGTAGCCCTCGTTCAAAATGCGCTCGATCGCGACCATCGTGCCGGTGCGATCGCGCCCCTGCTTGCAATGGACGTAAATCGGGCCCGCGTTCGGATCCTCGAGCAGCTTGACCCAGCTGTCCACCATGCTTTGAGGCGGCTCCTTGCCGTAAGGCAGCGGCAAATTCACGAAGTTCATGCCGAGCTTGGCGGCCGTCTGGCGCTCCGCGGCCACCACCGGCTTCTCGCTGCCCATGAAGGCATTCTGCAAGGAAACATCCGTCTTGACGCCGTGCGCCGCGAGCCACGCGAGATCCGCCTCGTCCGGCACGCCGCCGCGCAGCAGGTTCGGCGTCACCTGGCGGAAGTTCTCGAGCGTGGGCGATTTGGCCGACAAGCTGAGCGTATCGCGTCCGAGCGCCGATTCGGCGGTTTGCGCGACGGCGTCCGAGTGGCCGACCAGCTTTTGAAAGAACCCCGCGCAACGCGAGGTGACGATGTCCGAAACGCCCATGCCACTCCTCACACGGCCCTCCCGGCCTGAAGAGTTATCGCGGCGCGGGCCTGAAAATTTCTTATCGAGCCGTTAAGGTGCTGATAAATACCGGCGTCGAATGTTAGCGACCGGCGCACTGGGGAACATTGAAGCCAGTGCCTTGCGGCGATGGCGGCCAGCGTGGGCTCCGTGCGCCTCGTCCCCCGCCCGACACGCCTGTCGGCGGCCCGCATGCAAGGCGTCCGCCTCGCCGGTGCGCACGGCCGGCCGTCCTCCGTGGAAGCCCATGACCCACCTTCTTGCCCTGCTGACCACGCCGGTGCTCGGCATCTCGCTCAGCCGGCTGTTGTCGGCCTTTCTGCTGATTTTCGCGGGCTTCGCCCTCGCGCGTCTCGCGACCGTCGTGCTGGAGCGCCTCGAAGGCCATCTGAACGACGCGACGAGCCTGCACGGCGCCCTGTTCGCCGCCGGAAAGCGGCCCGCCAGCTGGGCCTTCATTCTGCTGGGCTTGTACCTGGCGATGGCCGTGCTGCCGCTGCCGAGCGAACCGGTGGACCTGCGGCATTTCGTGACCGCGCTGCTGCAGGCGGGCACGATCGGGCTTGCCGCCTGGTTCGGCGTCGAGCTGACGGATCGGTTCTGCGCGCTTTGGGCCGAACGTGCCCGTAGCACGGACACGACTTTCGACGACCAGCTCGTGCCGATCGTGCGCAAGAGCGCGAAGGTCTTCTTGGTCGCCGCGAGCGCCGTGATGGCGATTCAATCGCTCGGCTACTCCGTGAGCTCGCTGCTGGCGGGATTGGGCCTGGGCGGCGCGGCGCTGGCGCTGGCCTCCAAGGACACGATCGCCAACCTCTTCGGCTCGATCGTGATCTTCGTCGATCGCCCCTTCTTCGTGGGCGACTGGATCGAGATCGGCGATCGCGAGGGCACCGTCGAGGAAGTGGGCTTGCGCGTCACGCGCCTGCGCACCTTCGCCAACAGCTTGATCACCATTCCGAACGCGCAGCTGACGACGCTGACGATCAACAACTGGTCGCGCATGCGCAAGCGCCGCATCAATCTGACGCTCGGGCTCACGTACGACACGCGCCCGGATCAAATGGTGCAGGCGGTCGAGGCGATCCGGAAGGTGCTGCGGGAGGATCCGCGCGTCTGCCAGGATTTCCATCTGGTGAACTTCACGAACCTCGGCGCCTCCAGCCTGGACATCCTCGTCTACTGCTTCACGATCACGACGGACTGGGCCGAGCATCTGCAGATCCGCCAGGAACTGCTGCTGAAGTTCATGGCGGTCGTCGAGCAGCTGGGCCTGGGTTTCGCCTTTCCGACCCAGACGCTGCACCTGGCGGGCATGGCGCAGATGCTGGAACGCACGGTTCCGGCAGGGCCGGAGGCGATGGCGCGCGAATTTCCGCTCTGAGGCGCAAATCCCTTAAGGCCGCTTTAAGAAGGGAATTCGGCTAACGGTCCGATAACAACTGCAGAAGTTTGCAGGAGGAGAGCCCCATGCCCATCGCCGAAGCCCTCGTGTCGCGCGTTCCGTCCATTTTTGCGAAGCCGGTCCTCGAGAGTCGAGCCAAGGTGGTCGCCGCGTCCTTCGCCGAGCCGAGCCTCCGTGCGATGAGCAAGGACACGCTCGAGACCGCCGCGAGCAAGGTGGGCGGCGACTTGGCGAAGAGCAGCGAGAACCCGGGACCGATCGCCAAGGGCTTCTGGTGGATCTTCAACAAGATCGCCAGCGCCGTGGTCGACGGGGTCCACAAGGCGGCTTACGGCCACTAACGTCGCCGAACGCCCGTCTTCAACGCGCGGGCTGTTGCAGAATGCCCGTCACCTGCTGATCCGAGTCGAACGAGAACTTGGTCTGCCACTTGTCGCTCGAACCGCCCTCGTCCATATCGAACGTGTGGATCTCGCTTTGCTTCGTGTGGATGACCGACACCTCACCCGTGAGCTTGCTTTCGGACACGATGGTCAGCTTGAACTGGAAGCTGCGGGCGTTGCTGGTGAAATCGCTGTCCTTGCGGTTCAGCGTGAACGTACACTGGCCATTGCCCCAAGTGCCGTCCCCATAAACACCCACCAGCGCGCCGTTCAGCGACTTCTGCAGCGACGAGGGCACGACCGAGGGATTCGCGGCCTCGACGTCGACCGTGCCGGAGGGCGCGAAGGTCATCTTCAGCGCGAGCTGGCCCTTGTCGTCGGTGAGCTTGCCCCAGCCGTCGGTGCGGGCGCCGACGGCGTCGAACACCCAATCGCCGCTGCGGGGCGTCACGGTGACGCCATGGGCCTTCTGGGCGAACCAGGAGCAACCGCTCAACAGCAGGCCGGAAACGGTCACAAGCACGAGCGCGTGGGCGCGAGAATCAGTCACGGCGTACCTCCTCGCGCCTTGTTCCCCGATGGGCTCGCTTGCTAACGCATCCTCGAAACGGCAAAGCCTCCTCGTGCGCACGAGAAGGCTTTGAGCGGGGGGTGTGGGATTCGAACCCACGGAGGCTTTCACCTCGCTTGTTTTCAAGACAAGTGCGATCGACCACTCCGCCAACCCCCCGGAGCAAGGGCATTGTACCACGGAGGGCTCACGACCCCGCGCGCGTCCCCGTGCCGTCGCTCAGATTCGTACCGGGCGCGTAGAGCGTCAGCGTCGAGGCGCTGTTGGCCGTGACGTAGAAGACCTGAGCGGCGGCGTCCTGAATCTGCCAGTAGCTCGTGTTCGGCGTGGCATCGTTGTGCGGCAGCACCTGCAGCGCCTTGCCCGTGGCCTTGCCCCAGGTATAGCTCCCGTCCGATTGAAAGACGAGCGTGCCCAACGAGGCGCCTTCGATCGCCTGCGTTTGGCCGGACGCGTCCACGTAGCCGGTGCTGGGAATCGACAGTGACCAGGTGCCTGTGAGGCGCGCATCGAAGGTGGCCTGCTGCGGCGTGACGTCGAGGCCGGGCGAGGCGACGGGCACCACCGGATGCGCCGCGCAGACCGTCAGCGAGCTCGCCTGCGCGGTCGGAATCTGCGAGGCTTGAGAGGTCGGGATTGTAGAGGCCTTGTAAACCGGAACCTCGGACGACTGGTAAACGGGAATCGAGCTCGCCGTCGGCGCCGGCGTGATGACGGCGCGCACCGCGTAGCCGCCCTCGGCGGGATCCGCCGTACACCAGACCGTGTCGAGCGCGTAGTAGCTGGCGATCGCGTCCTTCGAATCGTCCCGGCCGCCGAAATCCACCTCGCACGTGTCGTTCAGGCCATTCAACAGCGAGATCAGGCGGGATTTGGTGTAGCTGCCGGCCGTGACCGTCAGGCGCACTTGCAGCGCGGTCGGCACGTTCGGCAGCGTGTAGCGGCCGGCGGTGGCGTCGACCGTCGTGTCCAGGGAATTGCCCGGCGTGACGGACAGCAATCGGACCTTCGCGGCACGCGTGTACAGCGCGCCGTTCTGCGTGTAGAGCTTGCCGGTCAGCGTGATCGGATGGCTCTGCCGCGAGGCGCCCTGGCCCGAGCTCGGCGCGGGACCGAAGGGCAGGGTCTGGCAGCCCGCCAACAAGGCGAGGATCAACAGCGGCGAACGTTTCACGGCGGCTCCTTTCTTGCGCGAGCCATATACCCGCTCGTGCCTCGTTCGGTGCGGGCGAGGTGTCCTGAGCCTCGCTTGTGGGCATGTTAAAACCTCGATCCCTTGCCGGAGGAGTTCCCTTGAAGCGAATCGCCGCCCTGCTCGTCGCGCTTTTGTCCCTGGCACCCGTGGCGCAGGCCGAGACCCTTTCCTACGCGCCCGGCACGCCGCTCACGGAGAACACGCTCGAGAACGGCCTCACGGTGTTGCTGCTGCCGCTGCCCAACAGCCCCGTCACCTCCGTGAGCCTGTGGGTCCGCGCCGGCTCGCGCGACGAGATACCGGGCATCACGGGCATCGCGCACCTCTTCGAGCACATGATGTTCCGGCCGGTGGCCCCCGGCGAGCCGAGTTACTTCGACAAGGCCGCCAAGCTCGGCGTGGACTACAACGCCAGCACCCGCTTCAACGCGACCGAGTTCCACGACACCTTCACGCCCAATCTGCTGCCGCAGGTGCTCGCGATGGAAGCCCATCGCTTCGAGCATGAGCAGGTCAGCCCGGCCATGCTGAACGTGGAGCGCAAGGCCGTGCGCAGCGAGTACGCCAGCAAGATGGGCGCCCAGCCGATGCTCGATCTGTGGGCGGACATCTACCGCTACGCCTACGGCAAGCATCCCTACGGCTGGCACATCATGGGCGATCCGGCGGATCTCGATCGCATCACGGCGGACGACTGCAACCGCTTCTTTCAGAAGTTCTACAAGCCGAACAACACGCTGCTCGCGATCGCCGGCCCGATCACCCCTAACACGGCGATCTCCCTGGTCCGTCAGAGCTTCGGCGACTGGTCCCGCGGTCCCGCGCGTGCGCGCTGGACGAACGAGCCGCCAATGGGCACCAAACCCGTCGAGGGGCCGGGCAAGCTCACCTCGCCTTCCAAGTACGTGTTGATCGGCTACCGCGCGCCGGACTACACGGCTCCGGATCACCTGGCGGAGGACCTCGCGGAGGACATCCTGTTCAATGGCGAGAACGCGCTCGTGGCCCAGCGCTTGATGGATCAACTCCACCTCGCGAGCGTCGCGGACGCCTTTAATACGGGCTACGACGTGGGGCTGCGCAAGGTGCTGGTGTTGCCGAATCCGGGCGTGGATCGCACGCGGATCGAGCGGGAGGTGCAGACGGCGATCGACGGCTTCTCCAAGCTGCCGGACGCCGATTACCACGCCTACTGCGAGGCCTACTCGACGCAGCTGCGCGAGTCGCAGCTCGAGACGCTCGACGTCACGAGCGCGCTCGGCCGCGCCTGGA
>DATNPP010000525.1:0-9801 GCA_036703175.1 Oscillatoriaceae cyanobacterium | reverse complement strand
GAGCGATGATCCGCTCGTCAGCCTGCCCATCCTGGCCGCCTGACCGATCCGGCCTCGCCGGAGATCGCGGTGATCACGCCGTCGAAGCTACACCACCCGATGGGACACGATCCGGGGCCGGCCTTACCGTACTGATGCGGTACACACTACGCCTACTGACGGCCCAGCAGTTCCAACGGGCATCTGCCTTGGTCTTGGCGCTCGAGGTGTGTCGCCAGGACCGAACTTTCGGTGCGGACCTGGGTGAACTACCGATCTCTATCGGCCTTTGGGTCGGGCAGAGTCTTTCCCCGAACAGCAGAGACAAAGCGCGCGCTGCGCTCACGCGCCTCCGGCAGGATCGGTACGCCCAAAACCCCTTTCAAGTGCTTCAGTGTCCATGGTGCGGCGTCAACTTCACGGATCGGGCTGGACTGGGCTACCGTGAGGGCCGCAGGGGCACGGGCCAAGAGCGCACCGTTCTGTTTGTCTGTCCGGACGAAAGCTGCCGCTATGGGGTTGGTTCATCTGGCTTGCCCATCGTTGTGATCGACGAGGACATCTACGAGACGCCTCCAACGCTGCTCATCGGAACCGTCGATAAGTTTGCTCAGATCGCGTGGGACGACCGGGTTGGCAAACTCTTCGGATTGGGGGCGGAGGTGTCACCGCCCTCCCTGGTGATCCAGGATGAGCTGCATCTCATTTCCGGCCCGCTTGGGACGATTGTTGGCTTGTATGAGACTGCCATTGATCGCCTGTGCAGCCGCGATGGGCACCGGCACAAGATCGTCGCTTCGACGGCGACGATTAGGCGTTCGCACCAACAATGCTGGGACCTCTATGCGCGGGAGTCCTTTGAATTCCCTCCCCAAGCCATACGGGCAGGGGAGTCCTATTTCGCCTTCGAGGACACCAACAGCCCGGGCCGGATGTACGTCGGCTTCATGGGTAATGCGGTTAAGTCGCACCAGACGGCATTGGTGCGAGGATGTTCCCCCCTTCTGCAAGGCGTCTGCGTTGCTGCTGGTGAGGAAGACGACGCACTCCGTGCCCTGATCGATCCATACGGAACACTGGTCTGGTACTTCAACTCGCTTCGGGAACTTGGACACGCCGCCACACTCTGCGTGGGCGACATTCCTGAGTATTTGAAGGGTCTGTGTCACCGCCTCAACATACCATACGAGAATAGGCGATATATCAGAGAAATAATCGAGCTGACGAGCCGGCGTAATGCTGACGAGATCCCCGCAATCCTACAGCAACTAGAAATACCCTGGCGTCAGAAACCTGTCGGCGCGCCCCCGGTTGACGTGCTTCTTGCCACTAACATGATTGCTGTGGGCGTAGACGTTTCTCGCTTGGGCCTGATCGTCATGAGCGGGCAACCCAAGGGCACATCAGAATACATCCAGGCGAGCAGCCGCGTCGGTCGAAGCGTACCGGGACTGGTGGTGACCGTTTACGCCCAGAGTAAGAGCCGTGATCGTTCCCACTACGAACGGTTCGTCACCTACCATCAGAGCCTTTACCGGTTCGTGGAGCCGACGAGTGTAACGCCCTTTTCTCCCCAGGCGCGCGAGCGCGGGATGAGGGGAGTGATGATCGCGCTCGCGAGGCAGCTTGCCGGCGTCCGCCGTCCGGACGAGCTGAAATCTCACATGGCCGAAGTGGAACGGGAGGTGGATGCCATCCTTGATCGTGCCGCCATGATAGACCCTGAGGAAGTGGAGGAGGCGAGGGCTGAGATCGAGGAGTGGCTGCGGTTCTGGAGCCGATATTCACCGCCTGAGTACGGTCGAATGGGAGGTGCCGTTACCGATCAGACCCTTGTATTCCCGTATGGAGGGATTCCAGACCAACAGTTCCAAAGAGATGCCTGGCCGCTCCTTACGTCGATGCGCAACGTTGACGGCACCGCCGCAGGGCGAGTTCTAAACGTCTACGACGAGCCCGCCGCCGATGAGGTTGAAGCATGAGCCGCGCTGAAATCCGGCGTTCTCAAGGAGTTGTCCCGTTCGGCGTGGGCGCAATCGTCGATTTCGCCGAGGAGTCGTTGATGACTGCCGGTTTGGACGTGTGGCCGTACGAGCAAGCCGACGGAGCCGCGCGTCTCGCCCTATTGGAGTCGTGTCAGGTTCTCGACGGCCGGTTAGCTCAGCGTTTGTCAGGGGAACTCGGAAGGAAGATCGACTTCTTCCTTTCGCCCCCTGAGGCTCCGGAGCTTGGCGGCTTTCAGGCGCAGCCACGGCTCGACAGAGCGATGATGCCCTTTGTCCGCTTTCCTAATTGGTACTTCTGCCCCCGGTGTCGGGTGCTCAAGCGCCTCCCCTGGAACGCGCAGAGCGGTGCAGAGGCATTGCGCTGTGACAACCCGAACCGTCGCGCTGAGGGGAAGGGGGAGCCATGCAGCGCGTTGAGTAGAACTCGTCGCCCCAAGCTCTCGCCGGTGCGGTTCGTCGCGGCCTGCGAGAATGGTCACATCATGGACTTCCCTTGGGCCGATTGGGCGCACTCCAGGAACGGACAGAGCTGTTCGGGTGGAGATGGGAGCCTTTACCTCTACTCAACTCCAGCGGCGGGTCTCGCTGGTGTCATGGTCCACTGCATAAGGTGTAATTCTCAGCGGTCGCTGGCTGGCGCCTTCCAGCAGGACGCGCTTTCACCGCTATTTGGCGCTAGCTGTCCTGGAGAACGCCCCTGGCTAGGACCCCACGGGCATGAACACTGCGCGAATGCCATACCGCAGACGATCCAACGTGGCGCGTCGAACGCTTACTTCGCCAAGGTTGTTAGCTCGATCCTGATTCCACCCTTCTCGGCGCGAGTGCAGCAGATTCTGGATCGTCCCGACGTTTGGAGTGAGATCGAAGTTCTTCCCCTCGTGGAGGGCAAGCCGCACGAGCCATCACTTCGCAAGAAGGCCGAGAACCTCGGCCTGGACCCAGATGCTTTCGTACGAGCCGTTGTCGAACGGCTTACGGGATTAGCGAAGGAAGCGGACGAGGAGCTGGTCTCCGAGGCCCGTTACAGGTTTGAAGAGTACAAGGCCTACACTGGCCCAAGACCGCCGGTGCAAGAGCGTCACGACTTCGACACTCACGTTTTGGCCGCGTCCGCTTACGGTCCGGATTTCTCTTCTCGCTTTGACCGCGTCGTTCTCGTCCAAAAGCTCAGAGAAACTCGCGTCCTCACCTCTTTTTCTCGCATTGTACCGCCTGAGGCCCAAAGCGGTAGCGCAGCGAAGTTAGCCCTCACTCCGAAGCGGTGGCTTCCCGGGTTCTCTGTCCGTGGGGAGGGGATCTTTCTCCAATTCCGAGCGGCATCGGTCGAGACGTGGGTTCGCGAGAGCGGAATCCGTGAGCGCATTGCTGCGCTGCAGGCGCAACAAACACGCTTGGACATCGAGCGTGGGAAGCCTCCCCGGGTGCTCAGTCCCGAGTTGGTTCTGATCCACACGCTCTCCCACCTGCTGATTAGACAGCTGGCCTTTGAATGCGGGTACGACTCATCGAGCATGCGTGAGCGGCTGTACGTGTCGCATGAGCCCGAGACCAAGATGCTCGGCTTGCTTCTGTACACAGCAAGCGGGGACTCGGAGGGAACACTGGGCGGGCTTGTGCGGCAAGGCGAGCCCGGAAAGCTGGACCGAACACTCGAAGCTGCCCTCGCTAACGCCTCAATCTGTTCCTCCGACCCCCTCTGCATCGAAAGTACAGGGCAGGGGACGAGCGGGTTGAACCTTGCGGCGTGTCACGCTTGCGCCCTGCTTCCAGAGACGAGCTGCGAGGAAGGCAACCTTTTGCTTGATCGAGTGACCGTCTTGGGAACGCCGGAATGTCCGGCGCTTGGATTTCTCTCGAACGTAGCACCATAGAGGCCATCGTGGCGGACCGCCTCACGCCAGAGCGCCGATCCGCGAACATGTCGCGTGTCCGGAACGGAGACACGACGCCCGAACGATATGTTCGTTCTAGCCTCCATGCAGCGGGGTTCAGGTTCAGGAAGAACAAGCGCGGTCTGCCGGGGACGCCTGATGTGGTCCTGCCGCGCTACAGGACGGCTGTGTTTGTGCACGGCTGTTTCTGGCACGGCCACGACTGCTCGCGGGGTAAGCGGCCGAGTACGAACGCGCAGTTTTGGGATGACAAAATCACTCGAAATGCCGAGCGCGACCGGAGAGCGGTGGCGGAACTCACGCGGCTTGGTTGGTTCGTCGAGGTGATCTGGACCTGTGGGTTGCGCGAGCAGACGGAGGCGCTCGTGTCGCGTTTACGATGCCGGAGGCTCAAGGAGCCCGATCAAGTGGCGTGAAAAGAACTCCGCTAGGCGGGGTGGCACCGCGTTCCCAATCATGCGAGCTACCGGGTCCACCTGATTTGTCGGATAAAAGACATACTCCGGAGGGAACGACTGAAGGATCGCGGCTTCTCTAAGGGAAATGCCGCGGTTCTGCGCCTTGTCGAAATAGCCAAAGCGCCCATTCGAGATGCTATGGCATTTGGTAGTGATCGTGGGAGACGGCCTGTCCGGATGCATGCGGGTGTACACATCGGTGAAGCATCGAGTGCCCACCCGTTGATTTACGCGCTTATGGCAGTCGAGCATCAACGCGACGGCTTCTCCCTTCTCCATGTAAGCATTGGACGCCCCCGGCTCCGCGAGAGCTAAACGCTTCAAGTTCGTTGGGCTCAGGGACCGCGCCCTGTGGTTCGGGTCATCCTTCCAATGCTCTCCGGCTTTGATGGGAGGCAATGCCGCCGCCTCTAGGGCTTGGCGAACGGTCTTCGTCGGCGTAGCTGGGTCGCTGGTCGGTACGACAAGCGTCGCTTCTCGCGATCCTTCCGGCCGCTTCACCGCGAGCAGGATGCTTCGGCGACGATGCTGCGGAACTCCGAACTTGGAAGTGCACACCACTTCAGTTCCGGTGGCGTAGCCCAAGGATTGCAGTTTCGCCTCAAAGGCGTCCCAAACACCACCGTATCGAGAGTCGCCAATCCCTTGAACGTTCTCGGAAAGCACCATCTCCGGCTTGAAGTGCGCCACGAACTTGGCCGCTTCAGAGAGCAAATTGCTGTCCCGCTCCCGGCCTGACTTGCGGGCCTCGCTAAGCTCCTTGCGGGCGAGCGTGGTGAAGGGCTGGCAAGGGGCACAAATGGCGAAAAGAAGCGGCACCTTAGGATGGGCGCGGCGCAACTGCCCTATCAGGTGGGTCAGCTCTGCAAGCAAGGTGTCCTGCTCGCCCTGCGCGTATGCGGGGGATTTCGGGAAGATATCCCGGTTTAGGAAGGCGGGCTCGGCGTTCGTGAGATGCTGGTTCGGGTTATTCTTGGTATAGGTGTCAGAGCACCGGCGATCTTTATCGACGCCCGCGATGACGAATCCGCCAGCGTCGATCAGTCCGCGTGTAGTACCTCCTGCTCCGCAGAAGAAATCCACTGCGAAGAACTTCGGCAAATCCACCTTTACCTTCTGACGTCGGCGCTCAGCGCGAACTTTGCGCGGCGAGGCTTTTATGGACGTTGAGTTCGCCCACCTCCTAATGCGCACCTCGCCCCCTGATTCGCATGTAAACTTCGGGCGCGAAGTCTGGCTGGCGTCTCAGTGACCGTCAACGTGGCGCTGCGGGCAAGCGACCGGCATCCTTCTGGATTCCCTTCAGCGCCTCCATTTGCGAGACGCATCTGCATTGCTACGACATCCGCTGAGGTCCCGTCGCGGACGTGCACGTGTTGGCCGTGGGAATGTCCGCTTCCTGGAAGCGGGTGAAAGCCCGCTTCTGGCGCGAAACAGGCCTGTGCCGTTGTTGAACGCTGTCGGTCGCAGGCGAACGCTCAAGCTCTCCCACATCCCCCCCCTCGCGTTGACACCCCTCGCCCGGGTACTAAAACCCACCACGCGCGGATCACCCTCGGTTCGCGCTTCGCGAAGGACATTCCATGGGTCAGGTACGGGCCGATGCGCAGGCGCCGGAGGCGCAGGTCAGGGCGGCGCCGGTGTTGAGGGAGCGGCCGACGTCGCCGCACCTGCAGGTCTGGCGCTGGCATGTGACCATGGCCTGCTCGATCCTGACGCGGGCGACGGGGGTGGCGCTCTATGTCGGGGCGCTGCTGCTGGCCGGGTGGGCGGTGGCGCTGGCTTCGGGGCCTGACGCCTATGCGGGCTATATGGGGCTGCTGGGCTCCCTGCCGGGCAAGGTGGTGCTGTTCGGCCTGACGGTGTCGCTGTTCTACCACCTGGCCGCGGGGGTGCGGCACCTGGTCTGGGATTCGGGCTTCGGCTTCCGGCCGCGCACGGCGGACATGACCGGCATGATGGCCATCGCCTTCGGCCTGGCGGCGGCGGTCGCGGTCTGGGTGCTGGCGGCCATGATGGGGGCGCTCTGACATGGCCAGCTATCGCACCGGACTTTCCAGGGCCCGCGGCCTGGGCTCGGCCAAGCATGGGGTGGGGAGCTTCCTGGTCGAGCGGGTCACCGCCATCGCCCTGGTCCCGCTCGTGCTGTGGGCGGTCTATTCGGGGCTCTACCTCTCGGTCCAGGCCTATGAGGGGGCGGTCACCTGGATCCGCTCGCCGCTCAACGCCGTGCTGCTGGGCCTCCTGGTCGTCACCGGCTTCTGGCACATGCACGTGGGCCTGCGGGTGGTCGTGGAGGACTATGTCGAGAAGCCGCTGGGCAAGAGCACGCTGCTGCTGCTCAACCTGTTCGTCTGCGTGCTGGGCGGGGCGCTCGGCCTGTTCTGCATCCTCAAGGTCGCTTTCGGAGGCGCGTACTGATGGCGGCCTATCCCTTCATCGACCACACCTATGACGTGGTGGTCGTCGGCGCCGGCGGCTCGGGCCTCAGGGCCGCGCTCGGCTGCGCCCAGGCCGGGCTGAAGACCGCCTGCATCACCAAGGTGTTCCCGACCCGCAGCCACACGGTGGCGGCCCAGGGCGGCATCTCCGCCTCGCTCGGCAACATGGGGGCCGACGACTGGCGCTGGCACATGTACGACACGGTGAAGGGGTCGGACTGGCTGGGCGACCAGGACGCCATCGAATATTTGTGCCGCAACGCGCCGGCGGCGGTCTATGAGCTCGAGCACTGGGGCGTGCCCTTCTCGCGCACCAACCAGGGCAGGATCTACCAGCGCGCCTTCGGCGGCATGACCCGCAACTTCGGCGAGGGGCCGATCCAGCGCACCTGCGCGGCGGCCGACCGCACCGGCCACGCCATACTGCACACCCTCTATGGCCAGAGCCTGTCGCACGAGACCGAGTTCTTCATCGAGTATTTCGCGCTCGACCTGATCATGGACGAGGGCGTCTGCCGCGGCGTCACCGCCTGGAAGCTCGACGACGGCACATTGCACCGCTTCCGGGCCCAGACGGTGGTGCTGGCCACCGGCGGCTATGGCCGGGCCTATTTCTCCTGCACCTCGGCCCACACCTGCACCGGCGACGGCAACGGCATGGTGCTGCGCGCCGGCCTGCCGCTGCAGGACCTGGAGTTCGTCCAGTTCCACCCGACCGGCATCTATGGCGCGGGCGTCTTGATCACCGAGGGCGTGCGCGGCGAGGGCGGCTACCTGACCAATTCCGAGGGCGAGCGCTTCATGGAGCGCTACGCCCCCTCGGCCAAGGACCTGGCCTCGCGCGACGTGGTCTCGCGCGCCATGACCATAGAGATCCGCGAGGGCAGGGGCGTGGGCCCGAACAAGGACCACATCTTCCTGCACCTGGACCACCTCGACCCCAGGATCATCCACGAGCGCCTGCCCGGCATCACCGAGAGCGCCAAGATCTTCTCAGGCGTCGACGTGACCAGGGAGCCGATCCCGGTGCTGCCGACCGTGCACTACAACATGGGCGGCATCCCGACGAACTACCACGGCGAGGTGCTGACCAAGGCGGGCAGGAACCCCGACCAGGTGGTCCCCGGCCTGATGGCGGTGGGCGAGGCGGCCTGCGTCAGCGTCCACGGCGCCAACCGCCTGGGCTCCAACTCGCTGACTGACCTGGTGGTGTTCGGCCGCGCCGTGGCCCTGCGGGCGGCGGAGGTGCTGAAGCCCGGCGCCCGCCAGCCCGACATCAGGGACGCCCAGACCGACGTCCACCTCGACCGTTTCGACCGCTTCCGCAACGCCTCGGGCCCCGTGCCCACCGCAGCCCTCAGGCTGGAGATGCAGAAGGCCATGCAGGAGGACGCCGCCGTCTTCCGCACCGAGAAGACCCTGGCCACCGGGGTCAAGCGCATGCAGGCGGTGCACAAGAAGCGCGCCGACCTGTCGGTCGCCGACCGCGGCCTGGTCTGGAACACCGACCTGGTCGAGACGCTGGAGCTCGACAACCTGATCGGCAATGCCCTGGTCACCGTCACCGGCGCCCTGAACCGCCAGGAAAGCCGCGGCGCCCACGCGCGCGAGGACTTCCCCGACCGCGACGACGCCAACTGGATGAAGCACACCCTGGCCTGGTGCGACGACGCTTCCGGCAAGGTGAAGCTCGACTTCCGCCCGGTGCACGACTTCACCATGACCAACGAGGTCGCCTACATCCAGCCCAAGGCGCGGGTGTACTGAGATGGCGGTCGCCTTGCTCCCTTCTCCCTCGAGGGGAGAAGGGTGGGGGATGAGGGTGTGGCCGCGCTGCCGGGGGCGCTCCGCACCAATTGGCGCCGGCGCCCTATTGCGCCATCTGCCTCGACCTCAGTGCGCCCACCCTCAACCCTGCCCTTCTCCCCTCGAGGGAGAAGGGTCGTTGGCTATCGGTGGGCGCTCCAGATGACCCCCGCCGGTTATTCCGGGACGTCGCTGCCCCGTAAGCTCGGGTTCAAGCCCGGCCAGGCGGCGGCGTTCGTGAACCTGCCGGGCGATCTCGCCGGGCTGGCGCAGGCCGAGGCGTTCGCCGCCGTCACCCGCGCCACCGGCGCCGAGCAGCTCCCCGAAAACCTCGACCTGGTCCACGCCTTCTACCTCGGCCGGGCCGACTACCAGGCCGACCTGCCGTTCCTGAAGCACGCCATCCGCCCGAACGGCTGCATCTGGATCTCCTGGCCCAAGAAGGCGGCCAGGGTCCCCACCGACCTGACCGAGGACGTGATCCGCGACGCCGCCCTGGCCGGGGGCCTGGTGGACGTGAAGGTCTGCGCCGTCTCGGAAACCTGGTCGGGGCTGAAGCTGGTTATCCCCTTGAGTGCGCGCGGCCCTGCGCGCTAGGAACGGACATGGTCGAACTCGCGCTTCCGAAGAACTCCAAGGTCCGCAAGGGCCGCCACCATCCCGCGCCGGAGGGGGCCAGGCAGGTCAAGACCTTCAAGGTCTACCGCTACGATCCCGAGACCGACGAGAACCCGCGCTGGGACACCTATGACGTGGCCGTCGACCAGTGCGGGCCGATGGTGCTGGACGCCATCATCCACATCAAGAACACCATGGACCCGACGCTGGCCTTCCGGCGCTCGTGCCGGGAAGGGGTGTGCGGCTCCTGCGCCATGAACATCGGCGGGCGCAACACGCTCGCCTGCACCCACGCCTGGGAGGATGTGCCGGGCAAGGAGCTGCAGATCTCGCCCCTGCCGCACCAGCCGGTGATCAAGGACCTGATCCCCGACCTGAGCATGTTCTTCGCCCAGCACGCCTCGATCGAGCCCTGGCTGCAGACCGAGACCACCGCGCCGCAGAAGGAATGGATCCAGTCGCCCGAGGACCGGTCGAAGCTCGACGGCCTCTATGAGTGCATCCTCTGCGCGTGCTGCACGACTTCGTGCCCCAGCTACTGGTGGAACTCCGATCGCTATCTCGGCCCGGCCGTGCTGTTGCAGGCATACCGCTGGAT
>DATNPP010000512.1:0-2082 GCA_036703175.1 Oscillatoriaceae cyanobacterium | reverse complement strand
CACCGAGAACCAGCCCGTGTTGTTCGACTCCCAATCGCCGTGGATGGTCACCTTGTGCCAGGTACCAAGGGTCGTGCTCGAGGTGATCGTGAAGTTCTGATCAGAACGCGTGCAGCCATCGGGTCCGGTGGTGATGCGCGTCTGGAGCGCCTGGTTGCGGATCCACAGCATGGTCCAGGGCTGCCCGCCCGTGGCACATGAGGGCGTGCCGATGAACTGCATGATGTTGAAGTTCTGGTCGACGTACTGCCAGTTGCTGGGGAGATAAAAACAATAGCCGTAATAACGGTCCCAGCCCTGCTTCGCGCCTTGCGAATAGCGGGCCTCGGCGTGGTAACGGCCGGTGTAGCTGCTGTCGTAGATCTGGCGGGCGCGGAGCGAAGTCGTGGTGTCGTAGTGCGGCGTGCTTTGCGCCGTGACGCTGCCGTTGTGCTCAACGTAGAAGCTGCTCCAGCCCGACGTGGTGCCGGTGTTGCGGAAGTAGATCGTGGCGCGAGCGACACAAGGTGCCAGGGCAAGGCAAAGCGCAGAGACAATTAGCTTGGGATTTAGCGACATAACTATCGGGGGTTGATGTTAAATCGCCGGGTCATCCGGCGAAGGCGGGGCGTGACTCGATCCACCGGCGCGCAAGCGCGCGAGAGGCACGGAGCAAGACACGGAGGGGGTAAATATTCACCTCAGATGAACCGAGGCGCAGGGGAAACCGACTCTAGCGATTTCCGGCCGCAGTCGCTATCCTGTGTTTATAGGATGCGGCCGGCCCAAAGCGGACATCGTATGCTCCCTCGGCGTTGCTGAAGATCGGTTCGCAAGCCGGGCAAATCGCACGAACCGCGATCGTGATTACCCTCCGCTTCCGCTGCTCTTGGAAACGGAGTCAGTCATCGCGTTCGGCACGGCGAGCCACCTCGGCTCAGGCGCGACTTTCGTGACGTGCCCACAAAGCCAGGCCATTCTGCCCACGTTGCGCCTAAGCGCACATTCTTGAACGGCCAGCCCCGTGGATCTCGCCGCTCTCGTCCCATGCCTCGTCAGAGGAGCACGTTGTCGAGCAGGCGGACTTCGTCGATCCAGGCGGCGATGGCGAGCATCGCCTTGCCGGTGTGCACGTCGCGCACGGGCTCCATGGTATTCGGGTCCACGATCGAAATGTAGATCACGCGGATCCGGCGGCGCTCGCCGAGGATGTGCGTGGCCTCGGCCACGATCCGGTCCGGGCTGTGCACGCCGTTCGCGACCATGCTCTTTGCCTTTTCCAGCGCCGCATGGATCGCCAGCGCGTCGAGCCGCTGGCCGCTGGTCAGATCGCGGTTCTTCACGCCCGCCGCCAGCCCGTCCGAATCCCGGACGGTCGGCACGATCACGATCTCCGCGTCGAAGCCGAGGTCGCGCGTCATCTTGCGCACGACCGCCGCGCGCTGTGCCGTCTTCTGGCCGAAGAACGCGAACGAGGGCTGCACGAGGTTGAAAAGCTTCACCATCAGGGTCGTCACGCCCCGGAAATGCGTCGGGCGCGACACGCCGTCGAGTGGCTTGCCGGTGTGCTCCTCGCTCACGTAGGTCGAAAAACCCTTCGGGTAAATGTCCTCCAGCGGCGGCACGAAGGCGACATGCGCACCCGAGCGCTCGCAGAGCGCGAGGTCCGCCTCGAGGCTGCGCGGATAACGCGCCACGATCTCGTTGGGCGGAAACTGCAACGGGTTGACGAAGATCGAAACGACCACGATGTCGGCCTTGTGGGCGGCGGCGCGGATCAGGGTCTCCTGACCGGCATGCAGCGCCCCTTGCGTCGGCACGAGGCCGATCGTCTTGCCAGCCGCGCGCAATTGCGCGGCGTAAGTCCGCATCTCCGTTACAGATTCGATTTTAAGCATGAGGCGCAGTGAGGGCCGGGGAAACGCGGGCTTGAATAAACCGACGGCGGCCGGTTTGTTCAAGTTTTTCGCCTCCACACGGATCCCCGTTCACACCCTGTTTACAGTCATGATTCGGATCAACGAAAACTACACCAAGCTCAAGGCTTCGTATCTCTTCAGCGATATCGCGAAGCGCGTGAATGCCTTCGTGGCCGCCAATCCT
>DATNPP010000507.1:0-3914 GCA_036703175.1 Oscillatoriaceae cyanobacterium | reverse complement strand
CACCCGGATAAGAGTTTGAGCAGGTAACTCGGTTCCTGGTCGGCGATGCTGAGCATCGACATGCCGCTCTGCGTGAGGATCTGAGCGCGCGTCATTCGCGTCATCTCCGACGCCATGTCCACGTTGCGGATCTGGGAGTTGGCGCTCATCTGGCTCTCGTCGACCGTCTGGAGGTTGTTGTAGGTGTGCTCCAGAGAGTTCTCTTCGGCCCCCAGGCCTCCGCGGATCGAGGCGACGTTGGCGATCGCCTGCTGGACGGCCTTCAGCGCGCTCGCCGCGTTCGTTTGGGTATCGACCGCCACGGTGCCCGAAGGCACGCCGATCGCCGATGCGTTGACCGGTGGAACCGAGATCACTTGCTCCTGGCCACTGTTGGCCCCCGATTGGATGGTGATCGGCAAAGGCAGTGTGCTGGTAGGCCAGGTGTAATTCGTGACGGCCGTCAAGGTGTAGTTGCCGCCGCCCGCCATCACGGCAGGATTGAGGGAAATCGAGTAATCGTACAGCGGCGTCGTGCCGTTATAGCCGGCGAGGGTCTGATTGACGGTGTAATCGGTGCCCTGCGTGAGCGCGCCGCCGCCCGATGTGACCGGTGGCCCCGGATTGTTGAAGGTGTAGCTCACGTTAATGGTGTTCAGCGCCGAGGCCGTATAGGGGGGCGGCGGGCCGTTCAGCGGCAACGTGAAGCCGCCGCTCGAGGCCGTGCCGTAGGTCGTCGTCCGATTGCCGGTCGTGTAGGTGCCGGCCATACCGGAAAAGAGCGCGACGCCGTTGAAGCTCGTGTTCGAGGCGATGTCGCCGATTTCCTGCTGCAGCTGCGAGAACTCGCTCTCGACGTCCATGCGATCGGAGCTGGTCAGCGTGCCGTTCGCCGACTCGGTGGCGAGCTCCTCCATCCGCTGCAGCATGGCCGTGACCTGGCTCAGGGCGCCATCCGCGATGTTGATCAGCGAGATGCCCTGCTGCACGTTCATGCCGGCCTGCGCGCCGCCGCGCACCTGGGCCTGTAGCTTGTCCGAGATCGACAGCCCGGCGGCGTCGTCCGCCGCCTGGTTGATTCTCATGCCTGACGACAGGCGCGCGAGCGACTTCGAAAGGGACAGGTTACTGCCCTGAAGATTGCGCAGCGTGTCGAAGGCTGACGTATTCGTGTTGATACGCAGCACGTGTTCTTCCTTGAAAGGCTTCGGAAGTGTCCATACTTCCGCCCGATCGAATTGTCGGCGATCGGGAACCGAGCCTTTAGAGTAAAGCGCTAAAAACCAAACGGCGTTTTCAGGTCTACACGGATGGCCTACTCAGCCGGCACGCGTTTGGCGCTCGCCACAAAGGGCGTTTCGTATATCCTCAGACGATACTGCGGATTCCCGTAATCACCGACCAAACGGCAGTCTGAGCGGATCCAGGCAGCCAAATCCACCATATAGTCTTTTCCGAAGCGCTTCTGGCCGAAACCATAGCTGGAAAGCACGATGTAGCGCACATGACGCTTTCGCATGCGCGCGATTGCCCCGCGCTGCGCTTCGGCATCGACCAGATAGCCGTAGAACAGCTGATCCTCGCGCAACACGTTGTCGTGGCCCGAGAAGAGGTAGAACGAGGCCTCCATCGGCGCCGCGACGACCGCGTCGTCCGGACCCGCATGCGCGGCGACGTAGGCCAGCGCCTGTTTGTACGGGTCGGCATAATCCGGCGTCGCGAGCACCGTGCCGACGGGCCCGCTCACGGCGACGTGCGGCGCCAGGTAGGCGCGCACCTGTCCCACGGCGTTGCGCAAACCGAGCGTCAGCACGAGCAGCGCCAAGAGCGCCTGGCTGAGTCGCGGGCGCGGCAGCGCGCCGCGCGACGCAAGCCAGGCGGGCGCCCAGCGGCACGCCAGGGCCACCCAGGCGATCAGCGCCACGGGCGCCTGATAGCGCGTGTAGTCGTTGTAGCCCGTCATCAGCGTGCGCGCCGCGATCAAGCAGCCGTAGGCGGCGAGCAGTCCCCAGGCCACGGCCTCGTCCGGCAACGCCTCGCCCGCACGCAGCGCCCGCGCGAGGCGCGTCAAAACCCAGCCGAGCACGCCGAAGAGCAGCAGAAAGGTCGGACTCATCCAGTACGTCGGCGCTTGCGCCACGTAGAAGCGCTCGACATGGGCCAGGGCCAAACCGCCGCCCACATAGGCCGCGAGGCCGGCGATCGCCACCGGCAAGCGCCGGCTCGCCACCCAGGGCAGCAACAACGCCGCGGCGATCGCGAGTCCGTCGAGGGCGAACCAGCGCAGATTCCAGAGCCACGTGCTCGGCGTGCCGTGCCACATGCCCGTGCTGTTCCACATGCGCATGAGCTGGGTGGGCCAGGTGCTCTCGAGCACGGTCGCCAGCGTCACGTGCGAGAACAACAATCCAGCCGCGACGGCGACGACGGCCAGGCAAGGCACGAGCAACGCGAGCGCTTCTTGCCAGTACGGCCGCTTGGTCGCCAGGGCGCGATTCAGCAAGCCGCGCCCGAGCAGGAAAATGCCGCCGAGCGCCACGGCCGCGAAGCCATACTCGATCTTGGTCGCGACGGACAAGGCGATCGCCACGCCCGCGGAAGCGAGCCAGGGCAAGCGCCCCGTGGTCATGTAGCGGACGAGGCTCAACAACAGCACGAGGCCGAAGAGCACGGAATCCGTCGCGGCGAACGAGTAGGGCCAAAGATAGCCCCAGATGTCTTGCCCGAGCGCGAAGTGCGTCAAGAAGACGAAGAGCACGGCCGCCGACGGCAGAGGACGGAGGTATTGCCGGGCGAGCGCGTACAACACGCCCAGAATCGCCGCGGTCTCGGCGACGCTCGCGCCGTAGAGCACGGCGAGGCGATCGCCGAAAGTCGCGAGCAAGGTCGCGCTGAAATAGGGCGCGAACGGGCCGTAGAGGTAGTAGAAGTCCCGATAAATCAGCTGGCCGTGGCGAATCTGAAACGGCACGTAGAGCTCGCGCGCGCTGTCCGCGGTCAACAGCGGCCACTTGGCCCAGCTCACCGCGACGAAGGCCGCGTAGAGCAGCCCGAAGACCAGCAGTATGCCGAGATCCTGACGGCGCTCCGCGCGCACGCTAGCCCTCCACCAGGGCCGGCCGCGCCAGCTGCTCACGGGCGACCGCGAGCACTTCCTCGACCGAGATCTCGGTCACGCAGCGCGTGATGGCGAAGCGGCAGTGCACGGTGCGGCCGTTGTAGATGTTGAGGCACGGGCTGCACGCGAGGCCCTTGGTGACGACGCGGTGCCGAGGGCCGCGCGGGCCGAACAGCGTCGGCGTCTCGGGGCCGAAGATCGCCACGGTAGGCGTGCCCACGGCGCAGGCCAGGTGCAGGGGGCCGGTGTCGTTGCTCACGAGCAAACGTGCGTCGGCGAAAAGCGCGACGAGCTCGTCCAGGCTGGTTTCGCCCGAGAGATCGATCACGCGTTCGGAAGCATGAATCGCTTCGACCATGCGCGCGACGTAAGGCCGCTCCGAGCGCGCGCCCACCAGCACGAGCTTGCCGCCGAACTCGGGCGCGAGCGCGTCGGCCAGGGCCGCGAAGCGCTCGACGGACCAGCGCCGCTCTAGCGCGAGCTCGCCGGCGTTCGGATTGAGAATCACGTACGGCTCCCCGACGCGCAAGCCACGTGCGGCGAGCTTGTCGCCGATGCGCGCGATCGCCTCGGCATTGGGGACAATGCGCTGCAGAGGGCGATCGCCCTGCGGCGCCTCGAGCGCGCCGGTCACGAGCGTGCAGAAGTTGTCGATCATGTGCCGGTAGTTGTTGAAGGGCACCTGCACGTCGTGCAATCGACCGCGATCGACCTCGGGCGCGTGAAAGCCGACGCGCGTGCGCGCGCCCGACACGCCGGTCAGCAGGGCCGAGAAGCGCGTCAAAAATTCGGCGTCGATCCAGAGGTCGAAGCGCTG
>DATNPP010000505.1:0-2642 GCA_036703175.1 Oscillatoriaceae cyanobacterium | reverse complement strand
CATCGCGAAGATTCTCGACGCCGCCGAGTTGGGCCCCGAGGACCAGGTGCTCGAAATCGGCCCCGGGCTCGGCGTGCTGACGCGGGAACTGGCCGCGCAAGCAGGCAAAGTCGTGGCCGTCGAGCTGGATCGTGCGCTCGAGCCGCATCTGGCGCCCCTGCTCGAGGCGCATCCATCGCTCGCGCTCGTCTGGGGCGACTTTCTCAAAACGCCCTGGGCCGAGTTGCCTTTCGACGCGAGCAAGCCCGTCAAGGTGGTCGCGAACATTCCGTACTACATCACCACGCCGATTCTGCTGCGGTTGCTGCAGGCCGAGCGCCTGGAGCGCGAACCGCTGGCCGATGTGCCGCCATTGGCCGAGCGCATCTTGTTGATGGTCCAGTGGGAGGTCGCCAAGCGGCTCACGGCGAGCCCCGGCACCAAGGACTTCGGCTCGCTGACGATCATGGCCCAGTACGCGGCCGAGGTCTCGATCGTGACGAAGGTGCCCGCCGGCGCCTTCCGGCCGCGCCCCGAGGTTGATTCCGCGGTCGTCATGCTGCGTCCGCGGCACACGCCGCCGGTCGAGGTGCGCGACGCGAAGGTGCTCTTCCGCGTCGTGCGCACGGTCTTTCAGCAGCGCCGCAAGACCTTGCAAAATGGCCTGCTCTCCGCCGGGTTCCCGCGCGAGACCATTCAGGCGGCCAGCCAGGCGCTGGGGCTCGACCTCGGCCGCCGCGCCGAGACGCTCAGCCTGCAAGAGTTCGCCGCGCTCGCGGACGCGCTCGCGGCAAATGCCTGAACCGGTCGAGCTGCTGCGGGCCCGCGTGCCCGCACTCGAGCGGCCGACGAGCGTGGCGCGCTTTCTCGAGAAGTTGGGGCTTTCCAATCGGCTCGTGCGGCGGCTCAAGGTGGCGCTCGGCATCTCGGTCAACGGCGAAGTCGTGCGCGCCACGCACCTCGTGCAGGCGGGCGACGAGGTCGTGCTGCGACTGCCCGTGCGCGAGGCGCCTGGGGTGATTCCCGAGCCGATTCCGGTGGCGATCGTCTACGAGGACGCCGACCTGCTGGTCGTGAACAAGCCGCCCGGGCTCGTGGTGCACCCGACGCGCGGGGCGACCCACGCGACGCTCGCGAACGGCATCGCCTACTTGTTTCGCGAGCGCGGCGAGCGCGCGGGCATCCATCCGGTTCATCGCATCGACGCGGACACGTCCGGGCTGGTGCTCTTCGCCAAGAATCCGCTCGCCCATCAACGGCTGGACGAGCAGCTGCGCGCGCACAAGCTGGATCGGCACTATTTGGCGCTCGTCTGGGGACGCTTGCCGGACGCCGGCGTGATCGATCAGCCGATCGCATTGGCAGGCGATCATCCGGTCGCCCGGACCGTCGCCGAGCACGGGCAGCGCGCCGTGACGAACTACGCCGCGATCGCCCACTTCGCGCGCCCCGAGCCCGAAGGCACGACGCTGGTACGGCTGCGGCTCGAAACCGGGCGCACGCACCAGATTCGCGTGCATCTGGCCGACGCCGGGCACCGGCTCGTCGGCGACACGCTCTACGGGGGCGATCGCCCGGCGCTGCTGCCGCGCCAGGCATTGCACGCCGAAACGCTCGCGTTCGCGCACCCGCGCGACGGCCGATCGATGACCTTCGAGGCCCCGCTGCCGGACGACCTGGCCGCCTTGCTCGCGGCGCTGGCCCCCGCGGATTGAGCTACTGCAGAATCTGCGTGGTGCCCGAGGCGTAGACGTCGTTGATCGGCTTGCCGTCCGCCGGACCCGGATAGAAGTACATGAACAAATTCGAGTGCTCCTGCGTCTCGACGTGCGGGCCGAAGGTGATCGTGATGTCCGAGTTGTTGACGTAGGTCGTCGTGTAACGCAGCTTCTCGCCGGCCTTCAGCGTGATCGGCGGATCATAGAGCCTGAAAGGCGGCTCGTCCCAGTTTTCCGAGCGGTAGAGCTCCTGGCCGAGCGAGCCGTCGGGATTGATGCGGTTGATCAAGAAGGTTCTGCCGCGGCTGTGGAAATGGCCCGTCATGGCGATGATCTTCACGTCGTCCTTGACGCCGAACTGGCTCAAATCGACGTCCTTGCTGTAGGTCGCGGTCGTGTGCGGCAAAATGTCCAGGTTCTGATTGATGCCGAAGTAGCTGCCGAGGTCGCTGGTGATCGCCTTCGGGTCGGCGAACCAGAGGTTGATCTTCACCCAGCCCTTGCCGCCCGGCGTCTTTTGCGTCAGCGCGTTGACGAAGTGGACCTGCAAACAGAGCTGCTCGTGGGCGTGCATCGGCTCGCCGACGCCGTCCGGCAGCTTCCAGTCCAGCTCGCCGGCCTGCGCGCCGGCGACCATGGCGTAGTTCTGGTAGGCGATTGCGTCGAAGGTGTCCTCCACGTGATCGGGCACGTTGAGGTCGTCCGTCTTGAAGAGCGTGCAGTGGTGGCAGCCCTCGGGATAGGAGAACTGAATGCGGTTGATCATCACGTCGTGATCGACCGGCAGCTTCATGTAGAAGTCCTTCTGCACCTCCGTCAGGTACGGCACGTCGAAGGCCGGAATCGTCAACTGCACGCCCTGGCCCTCCGGCGGCGGCGCCAGATCGTTCAAGCTCGTGGCGAAGCCCTCGGTCGCAACGGCGCCCGGCGGAAGCGAGCTTGCCT
>DATNPP010000500.1:0-5202 GCA_036703175.1 Oscillatoriaceae cyanobacterium | reverse complement strand
CACCCTCCGGGGGAGAGGGCAATGCGCGAACTAGCGCAGCGTCACGATCGTGACGCCGTCCCCGCCCTCGATCGCCTCGCCGGGCCGCTGGGCGGCCACCACCGGGCTCTCCTTGAGCCAGGAACGAATCGCGTCCCGCAGGGCCCCCGTGCCGGCGCCGTGGATCAAGGTCACTTCCTTGAGTGAAGCGCCGTAGGCCTGATCCAGGTACTTGTCGGCCTCGGCGATCGCCTCGTGGCTCAACAGCCCGCGCAGATCGCACGACAGCCCCGCCGGTCCGCTCGGAATCACGATCGTGCCCGTGCGCTTGCGCGGCGCCTCGACGAGCTGCGCGCCGTTCTTGAGCGTCAACTCACGCCGATTGAGCGTCACTTTCAAAATGCCGACCTGCACCGACACGTTGCCGTCCGCGTCCGGCAACGTGAGCACGCGCCCGTTCTGGTTCAGCTTCGGCACGAAGACGGTCTTGCCGACCGTGATCTCCTCCTGCTTGGGCCCATTGGCGCTCGAAGGCGGCGCCTTGGGCGCCTTGGTGAACTTGCCGAGGCGTTCCTTGGCCTTCTGGGCCGCCTGAGCGGTCTTGCCGCCTTGCAGCTCGCGAATCACGGAGGCGATCTCGCCCTGGGCCGAGCGCACCTGCTGCTCGACCTTTTCGCGGGCCTTGGTCTCGAGCTCGCGCCGCTCGGTCTGCCAGTTGGCGAGGCGCGTCTCGTAGTCCTTCTTGAGGCCTTCGGCACGCGATTGCAGCTTCTCGGCCCGCGCGAGCATCTCGGCGGCCGACTGGCGATCGCGCTCCAGCTCGTCCAGTGCGACCGCGACATCCGTCGCGCGGCGCTCGAGCAGCTCGCGGGCGCGTTGAATCAGCGGCTCGGGCAAACCCAGACGCTCGGCGATCGACACCGCGTTGGACTGGCCCGAAACGCCCAGCAAAAGCCGGTAGGTGGGCGAGAGCGTCGCGAGGTCGAACTCGACCGCCGCGTTCTGCACGCCGCTCATCTGATAGCGCAGCAACTTGAGCTCGCCGTAGTGCGTCGTCGCCACGAGCTTGGTGCCGCGCGCGAGCAGCGATTCGATGATCGCGCGGCCCAGCGCCGCGCCCTCGGCCGGATCCGTGCCGGCGCCCAGCTCGTCGAGCAACACGAGCGATCGCGGCGTGGCCGCCTCGAGAATCCGCATGATGTTCGTCAGATGCCCGGAAAAAGTCGAGAGGCTCTGCGCAAGGCTCTGCTCGTCGCCGATATCCGCGAATACCGCATCCGCGAGGCTCACCTGGCTGCCCGGCGCAACGGGCGGATGCATACCCGCCTGCGTCATCAACACGCAAAGGCCGAGCGTCTTGAGCGCCACGGTCTTGCCGCCGGTGTTGGGGCCTGTAATCAGCAGCACCGTTTCCGGCGCGCCCACGGCGATGTCCGTCGGCACGACGCTTCCGCCGAGTCGGGCCGCGAGCAACGGGTGGCGCGCCGTCTTGAGCTCGATCGCGCCGTTGCGGGCGAGGCGCGGCGCGCTGCCGTCGAGCAGCTCGCTGAGACGCGCCTTGGCGTGCGCGAAGTCGATCTCGGCGTAGGCCGCGCAGTTCCAGACCAGCGGCTCGAGATCGGTGCGCACGCGGTCCGTCAGCAAGGTCAAAATACGCTCGATCTCGGCGCGCTCGTCCAGCTGCGCCTGGCGCAACGCGTTGTTCAGCTCGACCACCGCGATCGGCTCGATGTAGAGCGTGGCGCCAGACGCGGACTGATCGTGCACGATGCCCGGCACCTGACTCTTCGCATCGGCGCGCACGGGCAACACGAAGCGATCGCCGCGCATCGTGACGACGGTGTCTTGCAGCGCGCTCGCATGGCTCGACGTGATCCGGCTGAGCGTCTGGCGCACGCGCGATTGGGCCTCGCGAATGCGCTGGCGAATACGGCCGAGGTCGGGACTCGCGTTGTCCGCGAGCTCACCAGACGGATCGAACGCCGCCACGATCGCCGCGCTGAGCTGGCCCAGCCCCGCGATCGGCGTCACCAGATCGGCGAGCGCCTCGAAGTGCTCGGCGCGCTCCTGCACGTAGGCCTTGAGCTGCTTGCCGGCGCGCAACGTGTGGGCGATCGCGAGCAGATCCGCGCCGCCGAGCGTCAATCCCTGATCCGCACGCTTGAGCGCCGGCCGCAGGTCCTCGAGGCCGCCGAGCGGCAGCGGCCCGACGAGGCGCAGAAACTCCTTGCACTCGCTCGTGATGCGCAGCGCGGCCGAGACTTCATCCAGCTTGGTGTGAAGCTCGATCGCCGCGCAGCGATCGCGGCCCATCGCGTTGGTCGCCTGCTTGGCCAACAGGTCCACCACCTGCGGCCATTCCAGGACTTCGAGACTTTTCGGATCCATAATCGATTATCCCGTCGCCGGTCGCATCGCGTCAACGAGGCGCCCATGCCGGGCCGAGGCGTTGCCAGAGGCGTTCGCGATTCGTTACACTGGGGGTGGAGGCGTGTGCGTGCGGCTGGGCATTCTGACCGACATCCACGGGGACTATGAGACCATGCAACGGGTGCTGGACCGGCTCGATCGCGAGCAGGTCGATCGCCTGATTTGCCTGGGCGACCTCGTCGTGCACGGCCCCGAGCACAACAAGGTGGTCGACTTCTTTCGCGAGCGCCCCGAGATTCCCGTGGTCAAGGGCAATCACGACATCGGCGCCTCGATCGACGACGATCAGCTCGACAAGCTGCACTACTTCAGCGAGAGTGGCCGTGTCCACACCGAGGATTGCCGCGCGGCGCTGACGCCCGAGAACGCGGCCTTCCTGCGCAATCTGCCGCTCGAGATTGAACACCACGGCGCGCTTTTCACGCACGCCTCGATCGGCAACCCGTTCACGCTGCTGCGCCATCCGGGCGCCGTCGCCAAGACCTTCGATTTGCTGCGTCACGACGTGATGTTCGCGGGCCACACGCACCGCTCGCGCGTGCATCACTGGCCCTCGAACAAGGCGCTCTGGTGCACGGATCATCCCGCGGAGACCAAGAACTGGGTTCACGAGCTGGTGCCGGGCGATCGCTACATCATCAACGTCGGATCGACCGCACAGCTCAAATACGACTTCTTTCCGCCGATCTGCGCCGTGTACGAGCCGGAGAACCGCCTCGTGCGTTTCGTCGAGCTGCCGGATTTGAGGCGGTAGTGTTCGGCGCCTTGCCAGCTCCGACGCCCGGCAGCGCCGCGCCGCCGTTCTGCCTGCCGGACCAGCACGACCGGCCCGTCAAGCTCGTCGATTTTCGCGGCAAAAAGCGCGTCGTCCTGACCTTCTATGCGGAAGACGACACGCCCGGGTCAAACACCGCGCTCGCGGCCTTCGAGGCGGCCCGCTCCCGCTTCGAGGCCCTGGGAGCCCAGATTCTTGGCATCAGCCACAATGACGTCAGAAGCCACGCCCGCATCGCCGCGAAGCTGGGCCTAAAGTTTCCGCTGTTGGCAGACCCGCAAGGCGAGGCCGCGCGCCTCTACGGCGCCAAGACCCTGCTGCCGTTCTTCGCGCGTAGAAGCTACGTGATCGACGGCAAAGGCCTGCTGCGACTGGCTCATCGCGGCATGCCGAAGGTCGAGGCGTTGCTGACCTTTCTCGAGGGCCTCACGGGCGACCTTCCCAACCGCTGATCGCGTGAACGGGCGAGCGCTTGCCAGATTGCGCGCGAGCCAGTATACATGGAGGGTTCACACAGGCCGAAAAGGCCGGGTTTGAGGAGGATTCCAGCGAAGTTATGGCACGCGCAAAATTCGAGCGTAACAAGACGCACGTGAACATCGGGACCATCGGTCACGTGGACCACGGCAAGACCACCCTGACGGCGGCGATCACGATGACGCTCGCCGCGGCCGGCCAGGCCGAAGCGAAGGGCTATGCGGACATCGACGCCGCTCCCGAAGAGAAGGCGCGCGGCATCACGATCAACACGGCGCACGTCGAGTACGAGACCACCAACCGTCACTACGCCCACGTGGACTGCCCGGGGCACGCCGACTACGTCAAGAACATGATCACGGGCGCCGCCCAGATGGACGGCGCGATCCTGGTCGTGTCCGCCGCTGACGGCCCGATGCCCCAGACCCGCGAGCACATTTTGCTCTCGCGTCAGGTCGGCGTTCCGTTCATCGTCGTGTTCCTCAACAAGGCCGACATGGTCGACGACCCCGAGCTGCTCGAGCTCGTCGAGATGGAAGTGCGCGAGCTGCTCTCCGCCTACAAGTTCCCCGGCGACGACATTCCCATCGTCTCGGGCTCGGCCCTCAAGGCCGTCGAGCAGATGACCTCGAACCCCAAGACCCAAAAGGGCGAGAACGAGTGGACCGACAAGATCTGGGCGCTGATGGACGCGGTCGACGCGTACATTCCGGACCCCGTCCGTGAGACCGACAAGCCCTTCTTGATGCCGGTCGAAGACGTCTTCTCGATCACCGGCCGCGGCACGGTCGCCACGGGTCGTATCGAGCGCGGCACCGTCAAGGTGCAGGACGAAATCGAGATCATCGGTTTCGGCGAGACGCGCAAGGCGATCGTGACGGGCGTGGAGATGTTCCGCAAGCTGCTCGACCAGGGCATTGCGGGCGACAACGTCGGTGTGCTGCTGCGCGGCGTCGCGAAAGAAGACATCGAGCGCGGCCAGGTGCTCGCCAAGCCCGGCAGCATCAAGCCCCACACGAAGTTCACGGCCGAGGTCTACGTCCTCACCAAGGAAGAGGGCGGCCGCCACACCCCGTTCTTCAAGGGCTACAAGCCGCAGTTCTACGTCCGCACCACGGACGTGACCGGCTCGATCACCTTGCCTGACGGCGTGGAGATGGTCATGCCCGGCGACAACATCCAGATGGAAGTCGAGCTGATCACCCCCGTCGCCATCGAGCCCGGCATGCGCTTCGCCATTCGCGAAGGCGGCCGTACCGTCGGCGCCGGCGTCGTCGCCAGCATCAAAGAGTAATCCTCCGCTCGTCCGCCGCCCCTTGCGGGCGGCGGGCGATCGCCCAGGCGAAGATCCCCCCGCCGCGCGCATTGACGTCGGCCGAGGATTTGTTATAATGGGCGAGCTTTTGGCACTGTAGCTCAGTTGGTTAGAGCACTCGGTTCATACCCGGGGTGTCACTGGTTCAAGTCCAGTCAGTGCCACTCGTTTCACCGGACCTTCGGGTCCGGTTTTTTTGTGCGTCTCGGCAGACAAGCTTGCGGAG
>DATNPP010000488.1:0-1683 GCA_036703175.1 Oscillatoriaceae cyanobacterium | reverse complement strand
GGGGTCCCCCCCCCTCGCCCGGGGGAGGGGGAAAAAAAAAAGCGGCCCTCTCGGGCCGCCTCTCTGTCTACTTGTCTCGCTCGCCGGACTCGCTCACCGCCGCCTGGGCCGCCGCCAACCGGGCGATCGGCACGCGGAACGGGCTGCAGCTCACGTAGTTGAGCCCCAGCTCGTGGCAGAACGCGATCGAGCTCGGCTCGCCGCCGTGCTCGCCGCACACGCCCAGCTTGAGATCCTTGTTCACGCCGCGGCCCTTCTCGACCGCGATGCGCATGAGCCCGCCCACGCCCTCGCGATCGAGCACCTCGAACGGATTGGCCGGCAGAATCTTCGAGTCCAGATAGCGCGTCAGGAACTTGCCCTCCGCGTCGTCGCGGCTGTAGCCGAAGGTCATCTGCGTCAGGTCGTTCGTGCCGAACGAGAAGAACTCCGCCTCCTGCGCGATCTGATCCGCCGTCAGCGCGGCGCGCGGAATCTCGATCATCGTGCCGAACTTGTAGGGCACGTCGACGCCCATGCGCTCGGTGACGGACTTCGCCACCTCGACGAGCTGCTCTTTCACCCGCTTGAGCTCGTTCACGTGCCCCACGAGCGGAATCATGATCTCGGGCAGCACCTCGACGCCGTCCGCCTTGAGCTGGCAGGCCGCTTCCATGATCGCCTGCACCTGCATCTCGTTGATCTCAGGGAAAGTCAAGCCCAGACGGCAGCCGCGCAGGCCCATCATCGGATTGGACTCGTGCAGGCGCTGCACCTCGCGCAGCAAGCGCTCACGCGTCGCGAGCAGCTCGGGATTGTCGCCTCGCACGCGCAACGCGGCGACCTCGGCGATCAGCTCGTCGAGGCGCGGCAGAAACTCGTGCAGCGGCGGGTCGAGCACTCGGATCGTCACCGGCAAGCCGGCCATCGCCTGGAAGATGCCCAGAAAGTCCGCGCGCTGCATCGGCAGCAGCTTGGCGAGCGCGAGCCGGCGCTCTTTCTCGTTGCTGGCGAGGATCATCTCCTGCATCACGGGCAAGCGCTCCGTCGCCATGAACATGTGCTCGGTGCGGCAGAGGCCCACGCCCTCGGCGCCGAACGCGCGGGCCTTCGCGGCGTCTTCGGGGGTGTCCGCGTTGGTGCGGATGCCCAGGCGGCGCGTCTCGTCGGCCCACTGCATCAGCGTCTGGAACTCGCCCGACAGCGTCGGCTCGATCATGGGCACCTCACCCAGAATCACCTCGCCCGTACCGCCGTTGATCGAGACCACGTCGCCCTCGCGCAGCACGCGATCGCCCACGTGCACTTCCTTCTTGCGCAGATCGACGTCCAGGCTTTCGCAGCCCGCGACGCAGGGCTTGCCCATGCCGCGCGCGACGACGGCCGCGTGGCTCGTCATGCCGCCGCGCGACGTCAGCACGCCCTGCGCGTGAATCATGCCGTGAATGTCGTCGGGATTGGTCTCGACGCGAACCAGGATCACCTTGTCGCCGCGCATGCCGCGCTTCTCGGCCTCGTCGGACTCGAAGACGATCGTGCCCGTGGCGGCGCCGGGGCTGGCCGGCAGGCCCTTGGCGAGCACCGTCAGCTTGGCGTCGGGATCGATGCGGCGGTGCAGCAGCTGGTTGAGCTGATTGGGCTCGACGCGCATGATCGCTTCCTCGCGCGTGATGAGGCCCTCGGCGACCATCTCGACGGCGGCTT
>DATNPP010000473.1:0-5995 GCA_036703175.1 Oscillatoriaceae cyanobacterium | reverse complement strand
CGAACAAAGCGTGTTGACGTAGGGCACCATCATGGCGGCCACGGCGTCCAGGATGGTGGTCTTGCCACGGCCATTCACGCCGAAGAGTACCGCGCAGTTGCCGGTGGTGGGATAGGTGAAGACGGCGTCGGCGATGCCGCGGTAGTCGTGCAGAGTGATCGAGAGCAGTCTCATGTGGCTGCGGGCTCCGGCTCGAAGCGCATGGCGACATCCTCGCGCTGACCGGGCCGCAGACGGATGCGGACCCAGGCGAGCCGCAGGCCCGAATGTTCGGTGTCGCCGACGCGGAGGTCGACGTCATCAGCGTCGGGGGTGAGCACACCGCTCACGAAAAGTTGAAGGGCTGCCACCGGAGGCATGACGAGGGTGAAGCCCTTATCATCCGGGGCGAGGACGTAATGCGGCTCCGGGAAGTGCAGCGAGGCCACGGAGCCCGGATACGACTCCTCAGTATAGCGCATCGCCAGCTCGTGCAGCAGCTGCCCGTTCAGCACGATCGCCGGCGGCTTTGCCGGTCGCCGTTTAACCATCAACCCTTCGCCTTCCTGCCGGGCTTGCGCCCGGTCGGTGCAGCCGGCGTCCAGGCCAGCGCGTCCTCGCGCGTCATGCCCAGTTCGGCCAGCTCGTGGTCCACGAAGATGGCGACGTCCTCGGCTGGGCGGCTGCCGTCCACGAGGTCGTTGTGCCACTGGAACAGCCAGGGCAGTTCCTCGACGATGCCCGCGAGCAACGGCACGAGACGTTCCTTCGGCCAGGCCTCCTGCTCCTTCGCCCACATGTAGTAACCGGCGATCGCCTGAGCCTTCTCGAGGTGGTTCCATCCGGCCCAGCCGATTACGAGCGACGTGTCGGGGAGTCGCTCAAGGCCAGGCAAGCTAATGAATCGTTCCTTGGGTACATCAAGCGCACCGCGGAGACGCCATACTTCCTTGTCTCGAAAGTCATCACTGCTATACCGTGGCGGTGCGGGCACGATACCTACATCCATACCAGCATCCTCACGGCGCTGTAATTCCCAGGTTGCTTCCCAAGCGTGTCGTTTACGGACCCCTGATGCCGTCAATCGCATCCCGCTCAAGAACGGCACTGACTCTGCACCTATGAGCGGCGCAAGCACATCATAGAGATCCGCTCCGGTTTGGCCCGTGTAGAGGTCAACTGCCTGTTGCATCTCCTCGTCGCTAGCGGCAGCCACGGCAAGTTCTCGAATGCTCCGAAAGTGCTGAGTTTCGTCCCAATACCGCGTAGATTCTAGACGGTCAAGAATCCAATTTTTTAATGCTTGTTGGCGTGCGTCAATCAGGCCGATCGGCTCCCACTTGCGCTTATAGTCTGCGCTCTCGATGATTGAGATATTAGGGTCCGTTTCTATAACACTGAGACGACGCTCAAGAACACTTCTGTATTTGGGGTCAATGTCTGTGGGGAAGTCCCTGGCTGGCTTCACCTCCATTGCGTCAAACCAATGTGTTGGTTTCTCACCGCTCAGATGCTCCCTTGCCATGCGAATTGCAAATGGACGGCACTCTGAGGACAGAGGCTCCAAGGCGTCAATATCCAATAACAAATCGTCACATTCAATCAAGCCATAGGCTACATAGCAGGTCCAATCAAGTTCTTCCTGCAGAGCTACCAATCGGCGGCGAATTTCTGTTGCCAAAGTAGCCGAATCAACAAGCTGGCTGCCCAGATCCGACTTCCGATGGTCGCGAACAACTACCTCAGGCAGCGCACGTTGGTATTCCTCTGCGAGCAACTCAATGCGCCTGGCAAGCTCCGTAGTCCTGTCCCTATATGCGTCTACGATCGGGAAGCCTTGCAACTTGCTTCCGTCGAACTCCAACCTCCTGGACCAAGACTCTGATTGAATTACTGTGCCAGTACTAATTCCGCCCTTCACAAAGCAAAGCTGCTTCATCCAGAAACAGGCGACTGAGCTATTTAGCAGTCCCAGGAGCCCAAGGTAGTCTGTCTCAGTAGACTCCGGCCGCAGTTTGATCAGCGGAGCCGAACGGTTGAATACCTTGCCCCCTCGATCGAAGACAAAGTGGTTATGTGTGGCGATGAATGCGTACGTTATAGAAAAAGGAATTTTTAGGCGCGCCCGAGGTATCTGACCAAACTCCCACCAGCGCTTCCCAGCCTCCTTAAAAGATTGTCCGCCGAAGACTGCACGTGACTCAAGCACGGCCCTAAATGGGAAAAACTCTCGAACACGATCGGCCTCAATCTCATCCTTAAGTTCACCAGACTCATCATAAGGAAAGAATAGGTGCTCCGATGACGAGATGTTCCAATCTCTCACAGCTTCGCCTGATACAAAAACCGGATCGTCTTTGCGCTTTGTTGTGAAAATCTCGTCTGCCTTTGTTATGCACATGAAGCCAATTGAGCCCGCAATGTCGCCTAGTTTGCGAGTTGCAGCGTCTTCAATGATTGACTTGAGTGCGCTTGCCCCTCCCCCTCCTAGACTCCAGGGATGCTTACCTAGCCCTTCCCTTTCTAGGTCATCGACAGAGATAAAAGAGCTTAGACTTCCGACAACGTCTACCTGATTCAGGATCGCGGTCCAGACTAGCCCAAGGGAGGGGTACGCCGGTACCTCTGGTTCCCCTCGAATTCCCATCACGACGCGAACGGTAGAGGTTGATGGCCGGCGATTGCGGCCTAGCAGAATTACCGTCGGAGTTCCGTGGCCAGGAATATATGCGCCTGCCGTCGATATAACGTGAGTTAGATCGAACTTGGGGAGTACCACCTCAATTAGCTGCTTACCGAACTCGCGCTTCATAAAGGAGTCGGCAGTTATCATCCCTACGAACCCAGCCCGATTCGAATCGTCCGATGGCGAAGCAAGCCGAAAGAATACTTCCGTAAATGGCACTCCGAGGGAATATTCGCGATAGCAGCTGTCAGGGTATCTTTCTCTGTATGCCTGATTGAGCGCCTTGTCTTTTACGGAAATGTACGGTGGGTTGCCCACCACCACCGTGTAACGCCGCTCGAAGATTCGTTCGAGGAGTGCAGCATCTTCGCCTGCCGTGTGAAACACGTATGGAAGCGCGATCGCTTTCGAACTCGGCGCGTGCAACAATGTATCACCTACCGCTACGTTCAACTCATATGCTGGCGCGTCTGCGAGACGAGTGAGGCTCTCTGCTCGCAGCGCGGCGACTACAAGCCGGAAACGGGAGATAGCGACCGCGAAGGGGTTCAAGTCAACTCCAGTGATGGATGCAAGTGCCTTGAGGACATGTTCGCGTACTGGTTCTCCAGGGGCCGCTGACTGCCAATGTCCGACCAGGCGCTCGAAGGCACCAAGAAGAAAGTGGCCTGAGCCGCAAGTTGGATCGATCAGCGTGGTTCGTGCCAGACCGTATACTAAGATCGCGGGCTCGAGCGTCCGGTCGAGGATGAACTCCTCCACGAAGTCCGGGGTCTGCAAGAGTGCATACCGCTTGCGAGCGGCCTCTGATAGGTCCTGGTACAGGTCGCCCAGAAAGCGGGTATCGCGCCGATCGGCGTCGAAACGAAGTGCGGGCGCATCGCCGGCATCGTCCCGGGTCCTCCAGAAGCTCAAGAGTGTCTTGGCCTGGTCACCGGAAGGTCGCAGGCGCCACAGCGGCGTGTGAGCCTCGTCGTAGAGCATGCCGGTGGCACGATAGCCCTGCATCTCCTTGAAGACCGACAGCCAGAAGTCAGTAAAGCTCGCCGTCGGATGCGCCTCGAAGTACCGCCGCTCGGCCTCGACGGCGCGGGCATGGCGATCGCCCACGCCCGTCAGCCGCGGCTCGATCAACTGCTGATCCTCGAGGAGCCGGATGAACACGCCCGCCAGAATCCAGGCCACCGCCGCTTGGGTCAGCTCCGCGTCCAGCCACACCGTGTAGGCTTCGGCCGTGCGCTTGGCCTTGGTGGCCTGTGCGTGGGCCTCATTCAGCGCCGGGTCGTCCGCGTAGTGAGCCCGCATGTCGTCGACGAGCGCGCCCACCCAGGGCTTCAGCTTCGTCAACAACAGCTTGCCTTCGATGGTCGGCGTGGGCGTGGTGGTCGTCATGGTGTTCCTCAACGGATGGTGTGAAACGATAGGTCGTGCGGGATTGGTTTTCTCGAATGGTTAGCCGGACGCCACCGCCAAGGCCTCCACCGATAGCCAGGCCGGCACGAAGGCGATCCAGTCCCCGGCTTCGGCGATCGGTAGCGCAACCCGATCAACATGAGGCAGCGTGCGGGAATCGGGCTGACCAACCAAAAGCACCGCGCCGGGCGCCTGCCTCGAACGGCACGCACCGGCAAAGGCGTCCAGGCGGTCGAGGCAGCCATAGCGTGCAAGGAGCCCGGGGTAGCGCAGGACCATCGGCCGCTCTCGCATGACCAACGTCGCCACCAGCCTGTCGGCCGCGGCCCCTGCAAGCAGACGAAGGTTCCGGTGGTCCTCGGTGTCGGCCGCGGCGCCGTCCGCCTCGAGGATGAACGGCCAGTCGACTTCCATCTCGGCGGCCTCGGCCTTCAGTGCTGCCAGGTACAGCGCATCGAGGTCCGCGATCTCAAACCCCAGGCGCTCGGCGATCGCCATGGCGGCCGGGTCGACGTACTTGGGCGCCATGGTCGTCACCAAGAAGCGGTTCTCGGGCGCTACGCGCCGCAGTCTGGCGTCGAACTCGCGGGTGTCGAGGGAGTCGCCGCGCCCTCGCTCCATGAAGGAAGTTGTCGAGGCGGTCGACGCCTCCGTGCCGATGACCGGCGCCCGGAAGACGCCCGCGGCCGGGTCGTAGCTCCAGCCGAGGCCGGCCTCAAGCAGCAGCGAGGCCAGGATGGCACCATCGGGCAACTGTTCGGCATCCGGGTAGCGGCTCGCGACACGCCGGCGAATTTCGACGGCGTTTAACTCGCTGGGGCCGATAAGCGCGCCAGCCGCGAGCCGAAGCGCGCGCGCCGCCGGCATGCCGACCGGGTAGATCTCCATGCGGCTAGACACGGCCGCCCGGCTTCCCGCCAGACAGGCAACGGCCAGTAGGCGTTCTGCTGGCCATGGCGCCTCGTCCGGGGGCGTGGGCACGTCCCGCAGCTCGTCGGCCACGCGGGCCGGAGACGGCAGCGGGTCCTGAGCGGCCAGCGCGTCCGCCCGCTCGCCCAGGCGCGCCGCGAAGGCCATGCGCTCGTCCGCGCCCTCGGTCAACACGATCCAGGGGCGATGCGAGCGGTAGAGCGCGAACCGGGGGACCTCGCGGTTGGCCTCCACCTCGACCGCCGCGGCGATCACCGCCGAGACTTCGCGCTCCCTGGTCGATCCGGTGGCGGCGGACCCGCGTCGACCCAGCAGGGCGCGGCCCAGTTCGTCGACGGCCGCGATACCCCCCAACTGCGTGACCACGGCGGCCACCTCATCTCGCACGGCGGCCATCCAGCTCGCCTTCTCCCACCGTGCTGCCGCCTCCTCGAGGGCCTCGCTGAGGGCAGCCCGGCGGGCGCCGATGTCATCGGCAGCGTCACGCAGGGTCGGGAAGGGCTCCTTCACGCGCGGATCGAGCCCGAGTGCGGCACGGAGGTTCGCCAGCACGTCGGTGTCTAGCTTGACGGATATCGCCTGCTTCGCGAGCTTGTCCACCGGCCAGCGCGTGGGGTCACTCGTCGCCTCGACTGGCACCTCGTCGGCGATCGCCCGCTGCTCGTTAACGGTCTCGACGATCTCGCGCAGCTCGCGCAGCGTGCGCGTGCCGATGCCAGGCGCCTGCACGAGGCGCCCCTTGGGCAGCGCAAGCAGATCGCCCAGCGTGTGCGCGCCGAGACGCTCGGCCGCGTTGAGCAAACGGGCATTCAGGCCGAGCTTCGCGAGCGCAGTCGAGGCCGGCACGGTCTTCAAGGCATCCAGCCAGGGCTGTCTTTTGTCGCCATCCTGCGTGGGCGCGGCCTCGTGGCCGGGTGATGGGCGCTCCAAGGCCTCGAAGATGCGGGCCCACTCGCGCTTCATGAGCGCGGCGCCGTCGAAGCGATC
>DATNPP010000469.1:0-2400 GCA_036703175.1 Oscillatoriaceae cyanobacterium | reverse complement strand
GCCATTCGTGGCGCATGCGCGCCACGCTGGAGGCGATCGGTCTCAAGCACCACCAGGACGTGGTGGTCAAGGAGATCACGCCGGGCCTGCGCGGTCAACTCAAGCAGGTTCGTCACCTCATCGAGGTGACGCCGGTCGAAGGGGGTAAGTAATGGCACAGAAAGCGGAAGGCGTCGAGAAGATCGGGCTGCACAACCTGGCCGCGGCGCCGGGCTCCACGAAGAACCGGAAGCGGCTCGGCCGCGGTCCGGGCTCGGGGACCGGCAAGACGTCGGGCAAGGGTCACAAGGGTATCAAGGCGCGTGCGGGCCACCACGGCCCGGGCGGCGGCAAGCCTCACTTCGAGGGCGGCCAGATGCCGATCACGCGTCGTTTGCCCAAGCGTGGTTTCACCAACCCGTTCCGCGAGGAGTCGCAGATCGTCCGTCTCGATGACCTGTCCAAGGTCGCCGGCGGCGAGATCACGCGCGACGCGCTCGTCGAGGCCGGACTGGTCGACGCGAACAAGGGACAGGTCAAGGTGCTCGCGAACGGCCAGATCGCTCAGGCCGTCACGGTGCGGGGGCTGAAGGTCAGCGCCGGCGCTCGCGAGAAGATTGTCGCGGCCGGAGGCCGCGTCGAGGAGTAAAAGGAGCTCCATGGCTCAAAACAACGCCGCCGCGGCGGTCCAGAACCTGTTCCGGACGCCCGAGCTGAAGGACAAGATCCTCTTCACGCTGCTCTGCCTGCTGATCTATCGGATCGGCGCGGCGGTGACGGCGCCGGGGATCAACCCGCAGGCCATCTCCGACTTCATGCAGCAGCAGTCGAACGGCGGCGGTCTGCTCGGGCTGTACAATCTGTTCACGGGTGGTAGCCTGGCGCGCGCCACGGTGTTCGCGCTCGGCATCATGCCGTACATCTCGGCCTCGATCTTCCAGCAGATCGCGCAGGCCGTGGTGCCGCAGATCGACAAGATGTCGAAGGACGAGGAAGGCCGGAAAAAGATCAACCAGTGGTCACGCTACGCCACGGTGATCCTGGCGGCGGTGCAGGCGTGGGGCTTCGCGCTCTTCGCCGAGTCGCTCCCCGGCGCGGTCGCGAACCCGGGCTTCGGGTTCCGCCTTTCGATGACGTTCTTCCTCACGGTCGGCGCGATCTTCGTGATGTGGCTGGGCGAGCAGATCACCGAGCGCGGCATCGGCAACGGCGCCAGCTTGATGATCTTCTTCTCGATCTGCGAGCGCATCTGGCCGGGCATCGGCGAGGCGTTCGCGTTCCTCAGCACCGGCGCGATCGGGTCGTTCTCGCTGCTCGTGCTCCTGGTGATCATGGTCGCGGTGGTGGCGGCGATCGTCGCCGTGACGATGGCCGCGCGCCGCGTGCTGATCCAGATCCCGCAGCGCACCATGGCGCGGGGCCGGATGCGCGAGGCGAGCCGGAGCTTCATTCCGCTCCGGATCAACTCGTCGGGCGTCATGCCGATCGTGTTCGCGCAGTCGGTGGTCGTGATCCCCGGCGCGATGGCCCAGTTCTCGGGCAACGTGCGGGCGCGCGACTTCGCCGACCTCATGGCGCCGGGCACGACGATCTACTTCGTGATCATGGCCGTCCTGATTCTCTTCTTCACGTACTTCTACACGTCGATCATCTTCAACCCGGTCGACCTGGCGGAGAACCTGAAGAAACAGGGCGGGTTCATTCCGGGCGTGAAGCCCGGCGCGAAGACGGCCGAGTACATCGACGACGTGGTCTCCAAGATCACGCTGCCGGGCGCGATTTTCTTGACGCTCGTCGCCCTGCTGCCGATCTGGATCACGGACCTGCTGCACATCCAGTTCAACTTCGGCGGTACGTCGCTCCTGATCGTGGTGGGCGTGGCGCTCGACACGATCCAGCAGATGAATCAGCACCTGCTGCTGCGGAAATACGACGGCTTCATGAAGAAGGGCCGCGTGCGGTTCCGCGGCGGGTACCAGGGCGTTCCCGGCGGCGGCTACTGATCCGGCCCCGACGACGCACGTAGGACTTCTCGAGGGCCCGGCGATGAACCGGGCCCTTTAGTTTTCCGGCATTCCCCATCCCGCTCACTCACACGCAATGATCATCGTCCTGTTCGGAAAACCCGGCGCGGGCAAGGGCACCCAGGCGCCGCTGCTCGCCAAGGCGCTGGACGTGCCGACGCTCGCCACCGGCGACGTGCTGCGCGCGGCGGTGCGCGCCGGCACCACGCTCGGGCTCGAGGCCAAGGGCTTCATGGACCGCGGCGAGCTGGTGCCCGACTCCGTGATCCTCGGCATCGTGGCGGAGGAGCTCGGGCAGCCGCAGTACGCGAACGGCGTCATTCTCGATGGCGTGGTCCGGACCGTGCCCCAGGCCGAAGGGCTTCAGAGAATGCTCAAGGTCCTGGGCCGCACGGTT
>DATNPP010000462.1:0-1687 GCA_036703175.1 Oscillatoriaceae cyanobacterium | reverse complement strand
TACCTCTACGTGCAGTTCCAGGCCCAGAACACCGCCGGTCAGCCGCCGATCGACGCGCAGGTGACGCTCAAGGACGGCACGGTCTGGGACGCCGACCAGGGCGTCGACGCCGCCGGCATCGCGCGTGACGGCTGGGTGCAGACCTCCATCAAGCTGCCGCCGGGCACCAAGCCCTCGGACGTGGCCTCGATCAAGTTCCTGTCGAACGGCCAGGCATCAGAGGCGGCGGTCGGCCACATGTACATGTTCAATCAGAACTACCAGCCGCAGGAAGTCACGGCGCCGATTCGGAAGTAAGCGATCGCCGACATCACACCGCGCGCCCGCTCCGGAATTTCGACGAAGCTTAACGGCTAGTTAACGGATTGTGCGTCAGTCGCCCACGCGAAGGCCCGATAAGGACCTTGCCCGAGGGATCGGGTCTAGAGCGTGTGATGATGAAGCGTTTGTTTGTTCTCCTTTCGTCATTCTGCCTGATGGGCTGCGGGACGCACCATGTCGCCTCGCTCGTCACGGTCGACGCCGTGACGCCCACGCCGGCGCCTTTGGTCGCGCTCGCCGGACGCTCGAGCTTTTCCTCGGAGTCCGCTCCGAGCGCGTCCGGAACGACGGCGATCGCGTCCGGAACCGCGCCGACGGCCTCGGGGACCGCCCAGACGGCCTCGGATACCGCTCCGGTCGCCTCGCAGACGGCCGAAGTGGCCTCGGGGACGCCGGACGCCTCGTCCACGGCCGATTTGCCGCCGTTGCCCCCGGACACGGGCACGCCGCCCGAATACCCCTGGCCGGGCGATCGCGCCACGTGCGAGCGCACGCTCACGCTGCAGGAAGCCAAGCTCATCGATCCGGCGATGACCACCAGCGCCTTCCTCGTCATTCAGGATTTGCTCGCGATCGGCGTTCAGCACGTCGACATCTGGTACGGCTCGCACATCGTGATCAAGGGGGATCAAGGCGCCTACTACGAGCGCTGGACGGCCGAGCCGCAGCAGATCATGCAGCGCGCCAGCTCGCACACTTCCAAGGTGCAGCAGTACCAGATCGCCGTGGGCTTCCGCGACAACGGCATTTTGATGGGCGAGACGCCGGACGGCGACACCTGGGTGCAGCTCGAGCGGCACGCCTACCATTCGTCGAGCACGAGCACGATCGGCAAGGTGATCGGCTTCATCAGCAACATCACCTCCGCGCATAATCAGGATTTCTTCATCTACCACGCGACCCACCAGAACGTCGGGCCGCTTGGGCTGTCGCCCTACACGGACAGCAATCCGCTCGTGATCGACGCGCCGGGCACGACGGGGGCCTCGAGCCCATCGTAGCGAAAGCCGCGTCGATCGCGTTTGGCTTTCTCGCGCGCTTCCGCTAGCATGCCGGACGGTATGCGTTCAGAGTCCGAATCGGTCCCGCCGGGGCCCTTGTTGCAAGCGCAGAACCTGGGCCGCCGGTTGCCCCAGGGCTGGATCTGGCGGCACGTGGATTTTGCGCTCGCGCCCGGCGATCGCCTCGCCGTCACCGGCCCTTCGGGCGCCGGCAAGACCTTGCTGCTGCGCACTCTCGCGGGCCTCGACGACGCCGACGAGGGCGAGATCGTCTGCCTCGGCCGCCCGCAGCGGGACTGGGCGATGCCGAATTATCGGGCGACCGTGCTCTACATGCATCAGGCCCCCGCGCTCGTCGAGGGGAC
>DATNPP010000443.1:0-12594 GCA_036703175.1 Oscillatoriaceae cyanobacterium | reverse complement strand
TTCCATTTCCTGAGCAAACCAGCCGTCTCGCCCGCCGAGCAGATCCAGGCTCTGCGCAGCGACATGCAAGACGTCCAGCAGGCCGTCGAGGCGCTGCACACGAAACAGGGCAGCTATCCCGTCGACGAGACGGCCATTCTGACCGAGCTCTCGGCAGAGGGCGTCAACGTCCAGAAGCTGCCGCTGCCGCTGAAGCTCTTCGTCAACGCGCCGGCGAACGAGCCGCTTTCGATCTCTTACTACCTGGTCCGCGACGGCTACGAGATCCGCGCGCTGGACGCGACGGGCGCACCGCTTCAGTCGGACGGCCGCGACGTGGTGCTGACGAGCACGAGGGCCAAGAACGGCGCGTCCAAACCCTAGCGCGTCATTGCCGATTGATCGGCACGTTCAGCGTGAGGTCGGACTGGCTTCGATCCTGCAGCGTGTCGCCGGCGCTCGTGATGAACTGCACGCGGGCGATCGCCTGCGACGGCGGATTGGGGCCCAGGAACAGATCGCTCAGGCTGCTGTTGGCCAGCGGAACGGTGACCGTCGCGGACGCGGCGCCCTGCGGCGACCCGGCAGGAACCGCCACCGGCGCGATCGGGTGCTCCACGGGCGCGAGGGCGGCCTCCTCGCCGTAGGGATCGGTGTAGACGTACGTGACGCTGAGCAGATTGATCACGGTCGCACTGGCCCCCGGCCCGGCCTCGAGGCGTACCTGGGCGTCATCGGCCGAGTAACGGACCTGGCCGTTCGTCACCTGGGCCACGAGCCCCTGTGCGGGAGACAGCAAGGTCGCGGCATAGGCCGCGCTCACGAGGCCGTCCGGACTCGCGCTCGGCGTGGGGACGACGGGCGTTGGGGCCGGGCAGGCACTGACGGACAGCGCGATGGCGAGAGCGAACGTCCACTGAAGCAACTGTTTCATAGCATCCTCGGCGCCGAGCGCCTGTCTGTCTTCTACCCAGGGTATATGGTCCGCGTGCCGTACGATTTCACCGCCCCCGCGCAGCTGCGCGAGGACCTCGATCGCCCGTTCCTCGAGACACTGCCGCCGGCCAAGCCGCTGGTGTTCGTGCTCGGGCTGCACCGTTCCGGCACGACCTACCTCACGCAGCTGCTCGCCGATCGCTTCGCGGTCGCGAGCCCGCAGGTCTACCACGTCACGCACTACCGCCGGCTGCTCGCGGCCCGGCACGAGGGCCTCGAGCGCCGTTACCAAGACGCGCTCGCCGCCGCGCTCACCGCCGAGGGCATCGCCAATCGCGGCATCGACGCCTTTCCGGTCGGCCCGACCAATCTCGAGGAGTACGCCTTCATTCTGCGCAAGTTCGGCGGCGATTGGGGCTTCACGGCCCGCTCGGCCCCCGTCTTCGAAGAGCTGACGCGCAAGCTCTCGGCGCTCGAACCGGAGGCGGCCGCGTTGTTGCTCAAGAATCCGCACGACTTGATCCGCATCGAGGCGCTCGCCGCGCGCTATCCGCAAGCCCGCTTCGTGCTGATTCGCCGCGATCCCGTTCGCGTGCTCAACTCGCAGTTCCGCAACAGCTTCCTCTATCGCGCGCGGCCCGAGCCCTATCTGCAAGTGCTGCTCGCCGGCATTCCGCTCTGGAAAGCGGCGTTCGGGCTGATGCGCGTCGCGGACAAGGTGCTGCCGGACGCGCTGTACCAGCGCTTCCTGGTCGAAGGACTCATGCGCTCACTCGCCGACCAGTTGCAACGGCATTACGCGCAGCTCGCACGCGTGCCTAGCGAACGTTACGTGGAAGTGCACTACGAGGCGCTGATCGCCGATCCGGCCGCTGCGCTCGCGCGTCTGGGAAGGTTTCTCGATTTGCCCGAGCGTCCGCACGCCGGCACGTTGGCGCCCAGCCCCCGTCTCGAGCCGCTGCTCGACGCGGTGGCGCGCTCGCAAGGCGATTTCCGACGCCGGCTGCAAAGCCTGCCGACCGATGCCTACGAGCGCGGGGACTTTTCCGGCTCGCCGCCGCGTTGATATCCCCGCGACCGGCACGTCCAGGGGTTCACGAGTAGGCCGGCTTATGTCCGTCCGACGCCGCGGGTGATCCGCCAAAGCTTTGGCGGCCCTGGTTACAAACCTGCTTGGCGGGTATATTGGATTCCGTGTAATCCTACGGTTGGCCCTGCGGGGTTGATCCTCACCGAGATGCGGGCGAATGGCACAGACACTCACAGAAGTCGCGAACCGTTATAAAGTCCTCGCCACCCTGGGCGAAGGCGGCATGGGGACGGTCTACCTCGTCGAGGACACGACGAACGGCCAGCAGGTCGCCCTCAAGGTTCTGTCCGGCCAGCAGGGGATGGACGCCAACGCGCTGTTGCAATTCAAGCAAGAGTTCCGCGTCATGGCCAAGCTCAAGCACCCCAACAACTGCGCGGTGTACGACTACGGCCTGCTCGGTGACGGCACGCCCTACTTCACCATGGAAGTGGTGCCCGGCAAGGGCCTCGACGAGATCATTCCGGTCGATCCCGACAATTACACCGCCATTCTGTCGCAAATTTGTCAGGCTCTGGGTTACATTCACCAGCAGGGCTTCGTGCACTGCGATCTCAAGCCCGAGAATATCCGCATCAAGCCCGACGGCAGCGTCAAATTGATGGACTTCGGCCTCATGGAGGTCGCGGGCCAGTCCGGCGGCGCGATCAAGGGCACGCTCGCCTACATCGCGCCCGAGGTCGCCAAGCGCGATCGCATCGACCAGCGCTCGGACCTCTACTCGCTCGGCGCCGTGACCTACCAGCTGTTGACGGGCGAGACGCCATTCAAGGGCGCGAACCCGATCGAAGTGCTGCGCGCGCACCTGAACCAGCAGCCGCGCCCGCTGCGCGAGCTCAACGCGCGCATTCCGGCCCTGATGGAGCAGGTGGTGCTCAAGCTGATGGCCAAAGAGCCGGTGGCGCGCTACCAGTCCAGCTTCGACGTGCTCAACGCCCTCGGCATCGAGGTCGACGACAGCATGGGCGCCACGCTGCTGGCGAGCGCCTTCGTGGGCCGCCAGGGCGAGCTCGCGAAGCTGCAGTCGGCGCTGGTGGGCGTCAAGCGCGATCGCCGCGGCCAGACGCTCTGGATGACGGGCGCCGCCGGCATCGGCAAGAGCCGCATACTCGGTGAGTTCCGCTTCTCGGTGCAGCTCGAGGAGCTGCCGTTTCTGGCCGGCGCCTGCACCGAGCAGAAGGTGCCCTACGGGCCGTTCATCGAGGTGCTGCGCTCGCTGTTGCCGCTCGCCAAGGAAGCCTGCCCGAACGAGCTCAATCAATACGCGCCTCTGCTCTCCAAGCTGCTGCCCGAGCTGGCCGACGGCCGGGCGCTGCCCGCGCTGGAGCCGGAGCAAGAGAAGATCATGCTCCAGACCGCCATCTCGACGCTGCTGCTCAAGGCCGCAGAGCGCGGCGGCGCCGTCGTGGTGCTCGAGAACTGGGAGCTCGCGGACGCGCTGAGCGCCGACGCGCTGACCTATTTGCTGCGCAACGCCGCCGACGCGCCGCTGCTGCTCGTGATCTCGACGCGCGACGCCGCCCAGGCCCGCGGCGAGCTCATCGAGCTGCCGGCGCTGACGGCGACCGAAACGGCCGAGATCGCAAAGAGCATGCTCGGCGGCGCGGCGCTGCCTTCCGGCCTCGCGACCCAGATCGCCGATCTGACGGGCGGCAATCCGCAGTTCGTGACGACGCTGCTCGAGCACCTCGTCCGCAACGCCAGTTTGACGCGCGCCAAGGGCAAGTGGATTTTGCCCGAGGCGATCGCCCCCGAACAGCTGCCCGCGGACCTGTCGGACCTGCTCTTCGAGCGCTTCGCCAATCTGTCCGAGCCGGCCCTCAAGGTCGCCCAGCTCGCGGCCGTGCTCGGCGCGCCCTTCGCGCTCAAGATCGTCACGGACCTGCTCGGATTGTCCGAAGACACGTTGTTCGACGCCCTCGACGAGCTGCTGCAGAGCAAGATCCTCGTCGTCGACAGCAAGCTGTACAGCTTCGCGAGCGCCGAGCTGAAAGACGCGCTCTACGGCAAGCTCACCGAGGAGCTGCGGCTCGATCTGCACGCGGCGGCCGCGACGTACCTCGAGGCCGCGCTGCCCCAAGGTGAGCCCGAGATCGCCCAGATCAGCGCGGTGGCGCACCATTACCTGGGCAGCCGCCACCACGACAAGGCCGTGCTTTACGCCTACCGCGCCGCGATGCGCCTCAAGGACCTGCAGGCCATGGACGCGGTGCTCGCGCTGCTCGAAGCCGGCAACGCGCGCTTCGCGCAACTGCCGCAGGACGGCGAGTGGCAGACCTTGCGCTGCGACTATCTGATCCAGTTGGCGGACGCCGCGCTGTGGAAGAGCCGCCTCGAGGACACGGAGAAGTACCTGCTCGAAGGCGAAGCGCTCGCCAATCAGCTGAACGACAAGGGCCGTTTGCTCGCGTTGATGGGCGGCCGCATTCAGTTCTGCGCCGTGGCGGGCTCGTCCGAGCGGCTGAAAGAAGGCATCGCCCTCTACGAGCCGGTCGTCAAGCTCGCGGACGAGCTGGGCGAGGTGAAGAAGCTGCTGCGCGCGACCGGCGCCGTCGGCCGCTGCCTGTTCTTCTCGGGCCAGAATGCCCGCGCGCTCGAGGTCTTCGAGGAAGCCGCGCGCATCGCCAAGGACGCCGAGCTGGACTTCTGGCTGGCGCGCGCGCTGTGCTTCATGGGCTATCTGCGCGTCGCGGCCGGCGAGGCGACCCGCGAGCAGGGCTTCGCGGATCTCGACGAGGCGACCCAGATTCAGGAGCGCGTCGCCGACAAGTACGGCCTGGGCTACACCCTCAATTTGCAGGTGGATGCGCAGATGCACGGCGGTCGCTTCCGCGAGGCCGAGCACACCGCGATCAATCACGCCAAGATCATGCACGAGCTGGGCGCCACCGAGGATCACACCATCTCGCTGCTGAACCACTCGATCGTGCTGTTGGAGATGGGCCAGTTCGAGCGGGCGATCGCCGTGGGCAACCAGTGCCTCGAGCTCGCGCGCAAGCACAAGAACAAGATGGCAGAGCCGATTCAGCTCGCGACGCTGGGCTCGGCGCACCTCTACCGCGGCGATCTCAAGCAGGCCGAGGAACTGCTCATCGAGGGCCAGGCGGCGGCCAAGGAAGCCAACGCCTACGTCTACTCGCTGATCATTCCGAACCTGATCGAGGCCTGGCTGTTCCTCGGCCGTTTGCAAAAGGCGATATCGACGGCGCAAGAGGCGCGCGATCTGGTGAGCTCGACGGGCAACACCGCGATCGAGACGCGCTTGTGGGTCTCGATGGGCGAGATTCACGCGCGATTGGGCGAGGAGCCCGCGGCGCGCAGCTACTTCGAGCGGGCGCGCGACCACGCGAAAAAGGGCGACGAGCAGCACATCGTGGCGCGCGCCGAAAAAGGCCTCGCCTGGATGGATCTGCTGCAGGGCCAGCTCGACGCCGCCGAGCCGCAACTGGCGCGCGCGCTGGGCTTGTCGCGCGCGCTGCCGCTGCGCTACGTCGAGGCCGAGTGCTACGCGCTGCAAGGCGCGATCGCCCTCGCGCGCAACGCGCAGGGCGAGGCCTTCGGCAACTACGAGGAAAGCGCGGCCATCGCCGCCGAGTTGGGCGCGCGCCCGATCGCGGCGATCGCCCTGCACGGCCAATCGCGCAGCGCGAAGCCGGCGCAGGCCAAGGAACTGCTCGATCGGGCGAAGGAGCTTCAGCAATCGCTTATGGAGACGCTAGACGAAGAATCGCAACAGGCCTACCTCTCGTTCATGGAGCGCGCGCAGCTCGCCCGTGACGAGGGCAAGCCCGCGGTGGCCGAAGTGGCGGCCATCGAGGCGGCGCCCGCGCTGCCCGAGACGGCGAGCAACGACGAGCGCAGCGCCTGGCTGCAGCGCGAAATCGCCGCCGCGGCGCAGAGCCAGCACCAGGAGGCCGTGCGCCTGGCGACGATCGCCAAGGAGTTCGAGCAACTCTCGAAGGGCGCCGCGAGCGACGCGCGCGTCGCCGAGCTCGAGGCCTCGAATCGCCGCATGGAGCAGCTGATCAAGTTCTCGCTGGCGGTCTCGAACGTCCAGGATCTCGAGAAGGTGCTGGAGCAGGCCGTGGATCTGATCGTCGAGATCACCGCCGCCGAGCGCGGCTTTCTGCTGTTCTTCGAGAACGGCCAGATTCGCTCGCAGGTGTCGCGCGTGAACGTCGATCGCCGCAGCCCGATGGACTGGCAGTTCTCGAAGTCGATCGCCGAAAAGGTGCTCACGACGGGCGAGGTGGTCTGCGTCTTCGACGCGCTGTCGGACGTGCAGTTCAATCAGTCCAAGTCGATCGTCGATCTGAATTTGCGCACGGTCATCTGCGTGCCGATGCGCATCAAGGGCAAGATGATCGGCGCGATTTACGTCGATCGCCAGAGCATCAACGAGAACTTCGGCCCCGAGGATCTCGAGCTCGTGATGAGCCTGGCGGCCCAGGCCGCGGGCGCGATCGACAACGCGCGCATGCACCAGGAGTGGATCGACAAGTCCAAGCGATTGGAGATGCTCAATCTGCTCTCCAAGACGATCTCGAGCTCGCTGGAGATGGAAGAGGTGCTCGATCTGATCGTCAAGATGACGCTCGAGGTCTCGCGCGCCGAGCGCGGCTTCCTGTTCTTGCTGGACGACGATCGCCGGCGGCTCATCTGCCGCGCGGCGCGCGATTTGCGTGGCTCGCTGCCGCTGGACGAGGACCACGAGATCTCGCAATCGATCTGCACCAAGGTGCTCTCGACGGGCGAGGCGCAGAACGTCGCCGACGCGATGAACGACGAGGAGTTCCAGTTCCAGCAGTCGATCATGGCGCTCAATCTGCGCATGGTGATGTGCGTGCCGATCGCGGCCAAGGGCCAGATCATCGGTCTGCTCTACGTCGACTCGCAGGCCGTGGTGAACGCCTTCAGCGACAAGGATCTCGATCTGCTGAACGCGATCGCGGGCCACGCCTCGGTCGCCATCGAGAACGCCAAGCTGCACGCCAGAACGATGCGACTGGCGGACGATCTGCAAAAGACCTTCTACAGCTTCGTCAACGCGATGGGCGCCAGCATCGACGCCAAGCACCCGCTGACGGCCGGCCACTCGTTCCGCGTGACCGAGTACGGCGTGCGCTTGGCGCGCCGCATGGGTCTGCCGCCGGAGGAGGTCGAGAACATCCGCATCGCCGGCCTGCTGCACGACGTGGGCAAGATCGGCACGCCGGACCACATCCTCATGAAGCCGGGCTCGTTCACCAACGAAGAGTACGAGATCATGAAGAAGCACGTGGTGCACACACGCGAGATTCTCGACACGATCTACTTCCCGGAGAACCAGCGCCACATTCCGGCGGTGGCCGGCGCGCACCACGAGAAGTGGGACGGCAAGGGCTATCCCAACAACCAGGCGGGCGAGGACATTCCGCTCGGCGGGCGCATTCTCGCGCTCGGCGACGTCTTCGACGCGATCACCTCGAAGCGCGACTACCGCGAGGCCATGCCGCTCGCGCAGGCGCTCAACATCATCCGCCAGGGCATCGGCACGCACTTCGATCCGGCGCTCGCCCCCGAGTTCATTCAGATGATCGAGGAAGAGGGCGTCGTGTACTACGAGAAGGAACTGCAGGACCAGCCCTCCGAAATGCAACAAGCCTGAGGTGATGGGAGCCCGCGCGCGCCTCACGTTCGCTCTGCTCGCCTGCGCCAACGCGGCGCTGGCGGGTCTGGCGGCCTGGGGCGCGTGCCCGTCCAGGGTCGTGCCGGCGCCGCCGGACGCGACCAAGCCGGCCCAGGCGCTCGCGCGGGCGCTCGTGCCGTTCGCGCAGGCGCCCGGTCAGCTGATGGCGGAAGTCCGGCGTGAGACTCCGAAGGGGGCGCGCGTCGCGATTGCCCTCTCGACGGGCCATGCCTACGGCGAGGCGGCGCAAGCCGGCGCGCTGCGGCAGCTGCTCGAGGGACACCAGCCTTCGAGCGTGCGGGGAACGGCCTACGCGGTCGTGAGCCTGCCGGCGCCGCACCCGGCGGCCACGCCACAGCCGAGCGCCATTCCCAGCGCCACGCCGAGCCCCAAGGCGACGGTCGGATCCGCGGCGATCGCTTACAGAATTCGTTCCGGCGACACGCTCTTCAGCATCTCGCGCGCGCACTACGGCGGCGACGCGTCGATGTTCGCCGCGATCTACCAGCAGAACCGGGCCGTCATTGGGCCGAACCGCTCGAAGCTGCCCACCGGCGCGACGATCTGGCTGCCGGCCGCCGAGGCGTCGTCGGATGTGACGCCGCACGCGCTGCCGGCCACGCCCGAAGCGACCCGCGCGCCGTTGCCGCCCCGCGTCGAAAAGCTCGCCGTCTGGCTCTCGCTGCCGACGCCCCCCGCGGCGCCGGCTCCCTGGCCTGTCCGGCCGTTCGCGGCGGCGCTCGGGACGCTGCTGCTCTGGCTGTTCGGCGGCACCGTCGCGCGACGTGCGCGACGGCACGCCCTGCAATCGGAGCGCCAGCGGGCGACGAGCCAGATCGCGGCGCGCGTGCTGCCGCACGTGCCGATGCACGACCTCGGCTATCTGCGCTCCAGCTGGCGCCCCGAGCTGGCGCAGGCGCGCCTCGGCGAGGGCGCCGGCTTGACCTTCGATCTGCAGGCGCTCTCGGAGAGCCGCATCGGGCTGTTGATCAGCGATGCCACGGGCCAGGGGCCGGGGGCGATCGCCGTGCGCGGATTGTCCAACGCGCTCTGGCGGGCCCGGGCGCAAGAGGCGCTTTCTCCCGCCACGACCCTGCTCGAGCTCAACCGCCTGCTGCTGGAGTTCATACCACAGGGCGACCACGTGACGGCCTTCTACGCCCAACTGGATCTGATGTCCGGCGCCTGCACCTACTCGGCGGCGGGCCACCTCGGCGCCTACGTGATGCGCCCGGACGGCGCGCTGCTCTTGCTCGGCGGCCGCGGATTGCCGCTGGGCGTCGGCCAGGAGCTCTTCACGGAGCGCCTCGAAGAAGGCCAACAGCGCCTGCAGGCCGGCGATTCCCTCTGGCTCTTCTCGGACGGCCTCGTCAAAGCCGAGAACACGCGCGGCGAGCCCTTCGGCTTCGAACGCCTGGAAGCCTGCCTCAAGGCCCACGCCGGCGAGGACGCCGAGTCATTGATCGCCGCCGTGCGCGACGCCCATACGACCTTCCTCGGCCGCCAATCCGTCGACCTCGTGCTTGCCTGCCTGCGCCTCGCCCCGGCCGGCCAGCCCCTGCGCGCCCCCCAAACCCAACAAGCCTGACGCCGGGCATCGAAGCATTGCCCTCTCCCCCGGAGGGTGGGAGAGGGACATTGGCGACCCGTCAAGGGGAGCCAATCGGGAGCGGGACGGGGTGAGGCCAGCGGAAATTCACGTCAGGCCCATCGTAACGCAACTCGGCCGCCCAAGCCGCCAACCAGCCCTCAGACCCCCTAGCCGCGCCCCACACCGCTCATACGGCCCTACGTACGCCCGCTTGTTAACATTTCTGTCATCTTGCGCACATGTGCAAGTTACACACGCTTGGTACCTTAAAAATGTGCAAAGCGCACAGACACGGCGAGGAGGTCCCCGATGGAATCGATGACGATGCTTCTGGTTTCGGCGGTGCTGCTCGGCCTGTTGGGCCTGCGCTAGAAGACGTAGCTGATGCCGGTCCGTACGAGCGGACCGAGCGGATTGATCAGCTGACCGTTCGCGGCGCCGCCCTTCTGCCGCACCGGCAAATAAGCCTCGTAGGCGAGGTCCGTGCTCCAGAGCCAGTCCGGCGTCAAATAGCAGTCGACCCCCGACGCAATCGCCCCGCCCGGCACGGTCGCCGTTCCCGTCAGCCCGTTGAGACTCGCGAAGCCCCCCTTGAGGCCCAGCTTGAAGCTCCAGCGACGGAACACGAACCGCTTCACCAGCCCCAGCTCCCCCATGCCTCCGCTCACCGCGCCGGTGTTGAGCAGCGAGAAATCCCACGCGCCGTAGAGCTCGGACAGGCTCGTCCAGCCGCCGAAGTCGACCTCGCCGCTGTAGGTGCCGACGAACGCAGGGCGGCCCAGCCAGGCCACACCGGCCTTGAAGCCCTGAAAGCTATTGAGCTTGGGGTACTCGACGACCTGATCGCCCACGCGCAGCGCGTCGTCCATGAAGATCGGCTGCGTCTCGCTGCCCGCCGCGCTCAAGCGCCGCACCTTCACGTAGCCGATCGCGCGGCCGTCGCGTCGAATCTGGAAGCCGTCGTCCACCTTGACCTTGAAGTCCGTGCCCAGGTCGATCGCGATGCGATCGCTCGGCGCCGACCAGCCCGTGACCGCGCCCCGCAGCTGAAAGGCCGGCAAGCGCGTCAGCGCTCCGACGAGCAGGTACACCAGCACGCTCTCGCCGTCCGAGGCCTGGCTCGCGAAGCCCACCGCGGGCGGCAGAGCCGCCGCCTCGGACATGGCCTCGGCCAGCTCTTCGCCCTTCTGGACGATCGCCTGGCGATCCGTGTGCCGGTCGTAGTTGTACTCGAATTTCCGCGTGAGGTCCGTGGTCTCAACGAGCGAGGTCACGAGTTGCCGGGTATTGGCGTCGTACACGTCGACGTGCAGCGTGTACGGGCAGGTGAGATCGGCGCTGACGGTCGATTCGCCGTACTGATCGGTGCTCGTCGAGGGCTCGTCGGTGCTCACCGCGCCGAAGCTCAGCCGCGGCACCAGCGCGAAGGAATCTTGCTGAATGCCCGCCGCCCGCGCGGCGTCCGCCACCTCGGCCAGAAAAGTCTGCGGTGCGATCGGGCCGCCCGCGACCGGCAACATCCGATAGCGCCCGAGATTGCCGAGCGCCTGGCGCAACGCGGCGCCGATCGGCTGGCCCGGTTCGTCGCACACGGCGACGGCCCGCTTGGCCGGCTCGGCCTGCGCGGGCGCCAGAGGCAACATTGCCGCCGCGAGGGCGGCCAACACGAAGCGACGCATCAGCCCTCCTGGTGTTCTCGTCTTTTCGACGAAATCGAGCGAGCGGAGGTTCCGTCTAGTCGTTGTGCGTCGAGGGACGGAACTGACGAATCTTCGAGCTCGGCGCGGGCGACGGCGGCGTGGGCTCGCGATCGCCGGTCAGCTTGCGGCGCGCGTCGGCAATCATGGTCGCGAAGTTCACGAACTCCTCGACGCCGAAGTACAGCGCGGCCTGAAAGGCATTCACGACGACCTTGCCCTCGCCCTCGACGAACCAGACCGTGCCGAACTCGCATTCACCCAGGGTGCGGAAGCTGTTGCCGTCCATCGTGTCGATGTCTCCTTCTGCGCGCTGAGCCATTCCGAGCGCGATTCACCCATTCTAACACATCGTCAGGACGCCTGGCGCCGCATGTAAAGTGAGCGAGGGACACACGCTCCGGTATGCCGCCCGGCGTGGGGCCGCAGCTGAGGCGGCGTTTGTAAAGTGACCCAATAAAATGAAAGGGTTTTCGGGTACAAGATCAGTACCGCTCGTGCGCCGGGCGGCGAGGTCTTCGGATGTTTGGCTCATTCGGAGGGAACATGGCCAACGTAGAGATGCGGTCGGAGTTCGAGGGAGAGGACCTGGAAGAAGCCGTCGAGGACGATTTCGACTTCGACGAGGAGGAAGACGACTTCCTCGAGCGCTCCCAGCGCAAGCTGCTTCAGGCCAAGCGCGAACGGCGACCTCGCCGCGACGAGTGGTAGGCGGGCTCTAGCCCCGCACCAGCCGCAACAAATTGCCCCAGTGCCGCAGCAACAAGCGGTGCCGGGGCGTCTTGCCGTCCGGCTCGTAGTGCTGGCGCAGCCACTGCGCGCTCGGCCACATGCCGCTCATGAGGCCCGCTACAGTCCAGCGCCAGCTCGCGAAGAGCATCAGCTGCAGCAGAATCGAGCGGCCGTCGGCTTCCTCGCGGAAGCCTTGCAGGGTCTTCTTCCAGACCAGATGCTTGATGATCGTGGCCTTGGGAAAAGGCGGCTGCAACGCCGTGAGCACCTCGGGCGGCACGGGCGCCGCGAAGAGCAATTGCGCCATGAAGAGCGCGGCCCAGACGAAGCTCGCGACGCCGTCCGACTCGGCCTGGCGCACGAGCTTGTCCCAGCTCAGATCGCCGCGCGCGGCCATCAGCGCGATGTCCACCAGCCAAATCGAGCCGTAGAAGTGATGCTGCGCCCAGTGGGTGCTGGCGTAGGCGAGCGCGTCCTCGCGCGACAGCCGCCACGCGTGCGCTCGGCCGCAAGTGTAGGGCTCGGCTTCTTCCCAGGCGCGCGGAAGGCTCACCTCGCCGCGCACGGCGAGCCGCTCGGAGAGAATGCGCAGATCGCGGTGCAGCTCGATCGCGGCCACCATGGGGCCCAGCGGCTTGAGCATCGCCACCTGGCCCGTGAGCTGCTCGGTCAAGCCGCTCCAGGTCGAGCCCTCGGCGGAGAAGCCCAGGCCGCCGAGCAGCGCCAAACTGCGCTCCCAGTCCGCTTCGTGCACGAGCAGGTCCAGATCCACCATCGGGCGCCAGGCGCTGCGGCCGTAGAGGTCGTCCGCGTTCACGGGCCCCTTGAGGACCAGCAATCGAATGCCCGCCGCCTCGAACGCCGCGAGCACCGCCTCGATCTGCGAATAGAGCAGCAGGTG
>DATNPP010000400.1:0-3371 GCA_036703175.1 Oscillatoriaceae cyanobacterium | reverse complement strand
CTGGGTCGGATCGACCGCGATGCCGATCGCCGCGGCGAACGCGAGCAAATCGGCGCTCGCGAGTCGGCCGTGCAGAATCTCGTCGCCGCCCACCCAGAGCACGCCCGCGAGCGCGGCGGTTTGCAGCACGGCGATCGCCGGGCTCTGCACCGCGAGCACCAGCGCGCTGCGCCACAGCGCGTCCGCGTGCGCGCGATTGGCCGTTCCGAAGCGCGCCAGCTCACCGGCCTCGCGGCCGAAGGCCTTGACGACGAGGATGGCCGCCAGGCTCTCTTGCGCCCGCACGAACACGTCCGCCACGCGCGCTTGCACCTGGGTCGAAATCGCGTGCAGCCGCGCGCCGAAGCGGGCGATCGCGAGGCCCACGAGCGGCACGCCCACGAAGGTGCACAGCGCCAGCCGCCAGTTGAGGAACACGATGTAGCCGAGGGCGTAGGCGATGACGACCACGCTCGGCACGAACTCGGCCAACAACGCCGCGAGCGATTGCTGCAGCACGCCGAGATCCTGCACAAGCCGCGAGGCCAGATCCGCCACGCGCTGCCGCTGATGAAAGCGCAGGCTCTGGGCGAGCAGGTGGGCGAAGAGCTCCTCGCGCAGTCGCGCCGTCAGCTCGAGCGCCACGTGGGCCGAGAGCGCGCTCTGCGCGAAGGTGAACAGGCTGCGGGCGGCGTACAGGCCGATCAAGCCGAGCACGAGGGTATTGAGCGAGCCGGCCGTGAGATGCCCGAAGGCCGTGCCGGCGAACTTCGCGAGCGGCACCAGCCCGAAGGTGCTCGCCGAGGCGGCGGCCACGCAAACGCCGGCCAGCACGAGCTGCGGCGCGAAGGGCCGCAGCCGGATCGCCAGGGCGCGAACGACGCTCAAAAGTTCCTCATTGCGGCTGCGAGGCGGCCGGATCCTCGGGCACCTGCCGCGAGCGCGAGGGTGCGATCACCTCGCGCAGCGCTTCGACGACGGCTGCGGCCGCGCCGCTGCCGCCCATGGCCTCGTGCAGTCGCAGCTTGATGTCGCGGCGCTCGAAGGCGTCGGCCAGCAAGCGGCCGGTCTCCTCGGCCAGCGTCTCGGGCGCGAACGCGCCGATCAGCTCGGGCGTGATCAACCGGCCCGCGCGCTGATTGGGCAGCGCCAGCAGCGGTTTGCGGCGCGTGACCTGATGGGCCAGGGCACGCTTGAGCCATCTGCCGAGAAGCGGAATTCCGCCGATGCGGCCGACGAGCCCGTCGAGCGGAATTTCCTCGGGCTTGTGCAGCGGCAAAGCCACGAGCATCGGCACGCCGAGCACGGCGAGCTCGGCGGTGTTCGTGCCGGGTACGGTGAGCGCGAGGTCGGCGATCGCGAGCCCCTCGTAGTGCAAATCGGGTGGCACGACGAGCACGCGCGCGCCGCCGGCGCTCACGAGCCAGTCGTAGGTGCCTTCGCGCTCGAGCCGCCCCGCGGCGCCGCCCGTGATCTGACGGTAGCGTGGATTCTCCACGGCCTCGACGAGCTGCTCGCGCGGCGTGAAAGGCGAGCGGTGCAGCACGACCTGCAACGTCGGATCCTGGCGCTGCAGAATCTCGGCGACGCGCAGAAAGAGCGGCGTCATGTGGTGCACCTTGAAGGGCTTCGAGCCGGGCAGCAAGCCCAGCACGAGGCCGTCCGGGCGCAGGCCCAGCACGCGGCGCGCCTGAATCGGATCGATGCGCGTCTGAACGGCGTCGACCATCAGATTGCCGACCAGCCGCAGCTGATTGGGATTCGAGCGGCGATGGCGCAACTTGAGCAGCGTGTTGCGGCTGTTCACGAGGTAGCGCTTCGTGAAGGCCCGCCAGCGCGCGGCTTCCTCGACGTAGGTCAACAGCGGGTAGCCGCTGCGCAGCGACAACAGCACGGCGAAAAGCTGGTCGCCGCCCAGAAAGAGCACCGCGCCGCGCTCCAGAGGCGCGAATCCCGCGGGCGCGCGGCCGGTCAGCAAGTAACGCAAGGTGGTCTCGGGCGCCCAGACCGTCACCGGCTCCGGCCAGCCGGCGATCGTGGCGGCTTCGTGGCCGCTGGCGTACGGGCAGGGTACGAGCGCCACGGTGACGCGGCACGGCAGCGTCTCGCGCAGCGCGCGCACGACCGGGCGCACCCACGACGCGAGCTCACCGGGGCCGTTGCTGACGATCAGGATCTCCGCGTCCACCTGGATCCTCCGCGTGGGCGGTCGCACCGGCCGAAAGTTTCAGCCGTTACGCACGAAGACGCCCGCTATGCACCAGTGTAGCCTGTTCGCATGGTGAAGTAAAGGGCCGATTCGCCCAGCGAGGCCGCCTTCGGCGATTTGCGACCCCCGCCCCAAGCTCCGATCGTGCAGGCAGTCAACGAAGTTTACAATTTGTGATATCATACCTTTTGTGCCACTCGCCGCCGATACGAGCCGGCGATCGCGAGCGCCTCTGGTGAGCAAGCAATCTGAAAGGGAGGAACAAACCCCGATGGCCAGCACGTTCAAAGATATCGCGGACACCGCGTCTCAATTCGTGGTGCGTAGCCTGGACAACGTGAAGCAATTCATCGATTGCGCCTCCGAGGAAATGGCCAAGGCGGACGTGATCGGCGCGAACCGCCGCGTTGCCGACAGCGTGATCGAAAGCACCCGCGAGACGACCTGCCGCGTCAACGAAGCGGTCGGCAAGGCCGACACGATGGACGCCGTGTACCAGTTCGCGCTGGGCTCGGTCGACACCGCGAAAGACGCGGTGCGCGTCGCGAGCGAGGAGACCGATCGCATCGGCCTCATCGAGACGGGCTCGCGCGTGGCGCAAGAGGGCCTGGATCTGCTGCGCCGGCAGATCGAGCTCGGCTACGACACCTCGCGCCGGGTCGGCGATCTGATGGATCGCATGGGGCCCTTCGGGTTGCCCACGACGACCCAGGGCCGCCCGGCGGGCGTGGTGACGCGCGTCGAGATCGAGTCGGATCAAGGCACGCTGCACGCTGAGCGGACCAAACGATAGAAGGAACAGGAATCGCGCGCCCCGCCTTCATCGGCGGGGCGCTTTTGCTTTACCGGGGGGACTGTCGTTTGCTATTGTGAATGACGCACTGTTTGGGTTGGGGGAGAAATGGCGGAGGCCAAGCCTCGTCGGAAAACCCGGCGAGCCATTGTCAGCTCGGTGTTGGTGACCGTGGTGCTGCTCAGCCTCACGGCTTGGCTGGCCGTGCTGTTGCAGCGGGACTCGAATGCGCGACGCAGTGCGGACATCGCCCTCGACGCCCTTCAGCTGCAAGGGCGCGCCAACCAGTACGTGCTGCGGCGCACCGAGGCGCTGCGCGCCGTTCAGGCGTTCTTTCTGACCACCGATCAGATGACGCCCGCACGGTTCGACTTGTTCGTGAACACGGTG
>DATNPP010000397.1:0-16562 GCA_036703175.1 Oscillatoriaceae cyanobacterium | reverse complement strand
CGCGGCTACTAAACGGAATCGTCTGCCGCCGCGGGCTCGCGAGCCCGCGGCGGCAGACGATTCCGTTTAGTAGCCGCGGTCGACGCGCTGGCCTTCGATGAAGCTCTCGCCGTCGATGGAGGGCGTCAGCGGAGGCGCGGGCTGGGTCTCCGCCGCCATCTTGGCGTCCTCGTAGTCGACCAGGAACTCCTGGTCGTCGGTGTTGGCGGTGACGGCCGGATCGCGGTTGAAGTCCGGATCGTTGGGGGTGATGGGGAAGATGTCGCCGAGCTGGAAGGCCCAGCCGATGTGGCGGCCGTTGATGTGGCTCGGCATGTCTTCGGTGGGGCCGTCCTCCTGGAAGGCGACCAGCCAGGTCATGCTCGTCGCGTTGGCCGCGACGGCCGGATCACGCTGCATGCCGAACTGGTTGGAGATCGTGCCGTAGCCGAGCACGCTGCCGTCGCCGTCCAGGCCCGAGGCCAACAGGTCGCGATCGGACTCGCCGTTGTTCGCCGAGCCGTAGGCGAGGAGGAACTTGTCGGAGCACGGCATGTAGGCGATCGAGGGCTCGGTCTGGTCCTCCTCGAGGTCCGAGATGGCGTAGTTGCTGGTGGTGGGGATGCCGTTGGCATTGAGCACCGTGCCGAAGATGTCGATGCCGCTCGTGACCATGTCGTTGTCGTCGTTGCGGTAATCTTCCCAGGCCACGACGTAGACCTGCTGGCCCGTGCCGAAGGCGATCGTCGGCCGGCGCTGATCGGAGGTCGTGAAATGGTTGTCCGGATCGGGGGCGTCGTTGCCGATCAGCATCTCGTTGGTCAAGAAGACCGTCTGATTGCCGTTGAAGGTGATCAAGCGGCTGTAGATGTCGTAATCGCCCGAGCGATCGTCTTCCCAGACGACCTCGAGGTTGTGATTGATGGGATCGACGGCGAGGTCCGCCGAGCGCTGATTGCCCGAGGCCTTCGAGATCGGAATGGCGTTGCCGATCTTGGCGCCGGAGGTGGAGAGGCGCTGCAGGTAGATGTCGTCATCCGTGCCGTTGTACTTGGAATAAACGACGGCGAACTGGTTGAGCCAGGGGATGTACGCCGCCTTGTGGTCTTCGGTGATGTCGCCGTTGCCCGACACGCCGAAGTCGGGCACCTGCTCGACGCCGTGGGCGTCCTTGATGCGGCCGCGCAGATTGCCGTTCTGCTGCCAGACGACGAGGTAGGTGTCGTCCTGGGAGTTGTAGGCGAGCTGGGGATTGGTCTGATCCTTGTTGCTGTTGGGCGCATCCGCGAACGGGGCGCCGAGCAGGTGCTCGTATTGCAGCAGGGCCTGGACGCTGTAGTTCGCCTTGGTGGCTTTGGCTGGCGCCTTGAGGCCATCGTTGAAAAGACCGCTGGTGGTGGCGGGCTTGGCGAGGGCCTGGCCGACGGGGGCCTGGGCCAGATTGGCCTGCTTCGCGCAGCCGGCCATCGCGGAGAGGGCGATCGTCAGGGTCAACAGTTGGTGCGTGCGTGACTTGAACAAGGGTTCCTCCTTTTGAACTCATCCACTGCGCCATATTGCGCGTGTGTCCTGGGCGATATGCGCCTTTTTATCGCGGAACGGCCAGGGGGTTCATCATCAAAAACGACCAGTTGTTCTTGTGTCATGGATGGGCAGGAATGGCCCGCGATTCCTTTGTGAATGCGGGTTTGGCAGCTGACGAGGTGAGCCGGGGAAACGGCGATCGCCTTGCGGGCTCATCCGTCTCCACGGCGCGGTTTGCGCGGCATCGAGCGCGGCGCCGTGTGCAGCCCTTGCGGCGAGCGCCTTGAAGGCTGACTCATTTCCAATCGATCGTTATGTGTTATATTGTGAAGAAATGAGAAGCGCTCCAAGCCCCTGTTTGAAGGAGGCCCCATGTTCGCCACGCCGCGGCTTGCTCGTCTGGCCGGTCGCCGGGTCTTTCCGGCGAGAGCCTTGCCCGATTCGGCCTACGACACCGATCTGCATTTGCACACCGACTACACGGACGGGCGATCGACGATCGCCGAGATGCTCGCAGCGGCTTCGGCGGCAGGGCTCGCCGCCGTGGCCTTCACCGAGCACGTGCGTCGAGGGGCCGATTGGTTCCCGGGCTTTTACGACGAGGTGCAGCGCCAGGCCGAGGCCTTCTCCGGGCTCGACGTGCTGATCGGCATCGAGGCCAAGGCGCTCGACGAGGAAGGCGCACTCGATGCCGATTGGCCCCTCATCGAGCGCGCGGAGCTCGTGCTGGGCGCCTTTCACAACTACCCCGACGGGCGCGGTGGCTTTTGCGATCCGGCCGAGCTTTCGGCGCGCGAGGCGGCGCTTTGCGAGTTCCGGGCTTCCTGGGGCTTGCTCGCGCATCCGGACGTCGACGTGCTCGCGCATCCCGGCGCGCTGACGCGGCGCCGTTTCGGCGAATTTCCGGACGCCTACACGCGTCAACTGGTGCGCAAGGCCGTGCGCGAGCGCAAGGCGATCGAGCTCAACGGCGAGTACGCCACGCCCGCCGATCTGAGCCGCATGCTCGCATGGTGCCGCGAGGAGGACGCCTGGGTCACGCTCGGCTCGAACGCCCACCACGCGAGCGAGGTCGGCCGCATCGGCCGCATGGTCCAGGAGGCCTTCTGTCATGCCTGTTAAGGTGCTCGTCACCGGCGCGAACTCGACCGTCGCCCAGTCGATCATCAAGGCGCTGCGCGCTTCGTCGCTCGAGTTGACGATCGCCGCCTGCGACATCAATCCCTTCAGCCCCGGCCTTTACCGGGTGGACGAGGCCTTTCTGGTGCGCCGCTACGACGATCCGGACTACGAAGCGGAGATGCTCGATTTGCTGCGCGACCAGCGCGTCGACGTGCTGCTGCCCGCGATGGAAAAGGAGCTGCAGGTGCTCGCCGAGCGCCGCGCGCGCTGGGAAGAAGCCACGGGCACCCGCATCGTCGTCAACACGCGTTCGACGCTCGACATCACGCAGGACAAGTACGCGACCGCGCAGCATCTGGCTGCCAGCGGCTGCTCCGCGCCCGCGAGCAGCATCGACGTCAGCGAGGCCGGAATCATCGCCTTTGCGGCGCGGGTGCCCTTTCCCTGGATCATCAAGCCGCGGCGCGGCAGCACCAGCCGGCACGTGCACCTCGTGCACAGCCTCGACGAGGCGCGCATGCGCATTGCCGAGGTGCCGGGTCCGGTGCTGCAAGAGCACCTCGGCACGCCGGAGGAGGAGTACACCTGCGGCGTGTTCGTGGACGCCGAGGGCGTGCTTCGAGGCGTCGCGACCTTGCGGCGCGAGATGGCGAACGGCATCACGGGCACCGCGATCGTGCAGTCCGTGCCGGACGTCGAGGACGAGGTGCGGCGCGTGGTCGCGGCGCTGGGGCTGTCGGGCTCGTGCAACGTGCAGCTGCGGCGCAACCGCGAGGGGCGGCCGACGACTTTCGAGGTCAACGCGCGCTTCTCGAGTTCGGTCGCGATTCGCGCCCACTTCGGCTTCAACGAGGCCGAAGCGACGATTCGCTCGTTCGTGCTCGGCGAGCCGATCGGCACGCTGCGCTGCCGGCCGGGCGTCGCGATGCGCTACGTCAACGAGGTCTACGCCGAGCCCGAGGAAGTGCAGGCGCTGATCGCCCGGCGGCAGCACGCGCCGAGATCGCGGGTGGAGGCGAATTTCTAGCCCGACCCTCGAGGGCTAGGGTGCGAAGCTCTCTTCCTCCCTCCCGGAGGAAGAGAGCTTCGCACGATCGCTCTACGGACGCGCCAGCAGTGCGCCCGCGGTGAGCAGCGAGGCGGCGATCGGCAAAATGCGGTAGAAGTCCGGCATCCAGACCTCGCCGACTTCGATCACGGCGCCCGCTTCGATCACCGGCGGCTGCTCGGTGTTGCCGAGCAGCTTGTCGAGGTCGTACACCGTCACCTTGCCGTCGGCCGTGCGCACCTTGATGCTGTCGCGGGCCGCGCGATCGGTGAGGCCGCCGGCGGCGGCGATCGCCTCGAACAGCGTCGGCGGCTCCTGGAAGTTGTTCGTGCCGGGGCGGTTCACCTGGCCCAACAGCGTCACATGGAGCGGCCGGAACTGGGCGATGTTGACCACGATCTGCGGCTCGGCCAAATAGGGGCGGTAGGCCTTGATCAGATCCGCCGTCAGCTCGGGCACGGTCTCGCCGGCCACGCGCACCTCCTGCACCAGCGGCAGGTCGATCTGGCCGTCCGGCCGAATCGGCGCGTTGCTGACGGAGAGGTTGGGCTGGCCCATCACCGTGATGTTCAGCGAATCGCCGTAGCCCAATTGGTAATCGGGCGTCGCGGCGAGCGCCGGCGCGCAAAGCGTCATCGCGCAAAACAAGGAACACAGGCAGGTTTTCAGAAGGCGTGGGGTCATTGCGGTCTCCATTCTTTTCCACCATGGCGTGTGCGATCGTGGAGGCACGGCTGGCGTGCTCCTTCTGTACGCGATTCTAGGTGCTTGACATAAATCCGACGCTGTGCACTTGGCACGAAATAGCTCATCCGTTTGCGGTGATGAAGATGGCTCGTTGCGAGATTAATATGGCCCGCATCGTCGAAGTTGCGGCCTGGTGTCGCGCATTGGAGCTACGCCATGAATTTGATGCTCATCACCAACCAGCTCGGCATCGGCGGCGCCGAGCAGTTCGTCGTCCATCTCGCCAATCAGCTCAGCGAGCGCCATCGCGTGCTCGTCGTCTCCTCGGGAGGCGTGCTGACGCAACAACTCTCTGCCGCCGTCACGCACCTCGAGGCGCCGCTCAAGGGCATGGGCCCGCGCGAGGCGGCGATCGCCGTGCGCTGTGTGCGCGAGGCCCTCGCGCAGCACGCCATCGATCTGGTTCACGCCCAATCCTTCAACAGCGCCCTGGTGGCCCGTCTGGCCGGTGCTCGGCAGGTGCTCGCCTCGGCGCACGGCGGCCTCAAGCCCTGGAAGAAACCCCTGGTCGCCGCCGTGTACGGGGCCTGTGCGCAACGCGTGGTCGGCTGCGCCGAGACGATCAGCGCCGACTTCGTGCGGCACGGCCTCGGTGCCGCCAGGATTCAAACGATTCCCAACGCGATTCCGCTGCCCGCCTCGCCTGAGGCCGACGTGCGTGAGCGCGTGCGCGCCGAGCTGGGCCTCGAATCGGACACGCCGTTGATTCTCGGCGTGGGCCGCCTCTCGGAGGAGAAGGGCTTTTGCACCATGCTCGAGGCGCTCGCGATCCTCGCGCGCCTCAATCCTCGGGTGCACGCGGCGATCGCCGGCGACGGCCCGCTGCGCGGCGAGCTCGAAGCGCGCGCGCGTGCGCTCGGACTTTCCCAGCTGCACTTTCTCGGCCGCCGCGCGGACGTCGCGCGGTTGATGGGCGCTGCGGACGCCTTGTGCCTGCCCTCGCGCGCCGAGGGCTTGCCCCTCGCCTTGCTCGAGGCGATGGCCTGCCGCTTGCCCATCGTGGCGAGCGACGTCGGCGGCGTCCACGAGGCGGTCGTCGACGGGGTGACGGGCTGGCTCGTGCCGCCGCGTGATCCGCTGCTGCTCGCGACGCGCTTGCTGGCCGTGCTCGAGGACCCCGCGCGCGGTCGCGCCATGGGTGAGGCGGGACGCGAGCGCATCGCCGCGCGCTTCGCCTTTCCGCGTCTCGTGAGCAGCTTCGAGGAACTGTACGCGTCGATGCTGCGGGATGCCCAGGTCGCCCAGGTCCCCGCCTATCTGTAGGACGGAGTTTGAAATGTGGACGCCCGCTTTGGTTCGCCCTCTCGATGCGCACGAGCGCAGCGGTCTTTTCCTCGCGCTCGACGCCACGCTGTTGAGCGTGTGTCTCGCGAGCATGCTGCCGCACACGTCCGTCACCGCGCTCGCGCTGACGGTGGCGCTCGCGGCGAGCTTGCTGGCGCTCGCGCTCAGCGATCTCTACGTGACGACGCGCAGCTGGAGCCGCTGGCAGTTGGCCTACGTCTGCTTCAAGGCGATCGGCGGCGTCGGCGTCCTCGTGACGCTGGGCGCCTGCCTGGCGCCGCTGGATCTCGGAGCGCCGACGACCTGGGCTTCGGGCTTCTCGCTCGGCGCTCTCGCCCTGGTGGCCTGGCGGCTGCTGGGCTTTCGGCTCGTGACGGGGCCTGCGCGCCACGTCGTGATCGTGGGCGACAGCGCCGGCGCCCGGAAGCTGTACGCCGATCTCGAGCGCGAAGGCACGGGCCGCTTCCGCGTGCTCGGCTTCGTCGACGGGCCCGCCTCGGTGCCGAGCCTAGGCGGCAGCGCGCGGCTTTCTGAGCTGACGACCGCCTTGCCGGTCGACGCGCTCGTGCTCGCCAGCGGCGACCGTGCGAATCATGCGGGCGTGGTGGATTGTCTCGAGCGCGGCTTGCCCGTGTTGAGCTTGCCGTCGATGTACGAGCGCCTGACGGCGAACATTCCGCTCATCTGCCTGGAGCCGTCCTGGTTCATCTACGAATTGCGCGAGGGCACGCCGCGCGCCTACTTGATCGCCAAGCGCTTTCTCGACGTCGTGGTCGCCACCATCGGGCTTGTGGGCACGTCGCTTCTGCTGCCGGCGCTCGCCCTCGCGATCAAGCTGGGCGGCGGCCCCGGGCCGATTCTCTATTCGCAGCTGCGCGTGGGCTATCGCGGGCGATTGTTCCGCATCTACAAGTTCCGCACCATGCGCCAGGACGCCGAGCGCGGCGGCGCGGTCTGGGCGGCGGCAAAAGACGCACGCGTCACGCCGGTGGGGCGCTTTTTGCGCCACTCGCGTCTCGACGAGCTGCCGCAGTTCTTCAACGTGCTTCGCGGCGACATGAGCATCGTCGGGCCGCGGCCCGAAAGGCCGGAGTTCGTGGATCTGCTCGCCGAGGAGCTGCCGTTCTATCAGCGGCGCCATCTGGTGGCCCCGGGCGTCACGGGCTGGGCGCAGGTGATGTTTCCTTACGGCGCCTCGGTCGAGGACGCCCGCGAGAAGCTGCAATACGACCTGTATTACCTGAAAAATCGCTCGCTCTACCTGGATTTGAAGGTGATGTTCAAGACCATCCGCGTGATGGCCTCGAAGTTCGGCGCGCGTTGAAAAGGAGACGGCCATGCGAATTGCCTACGTCATCACCCGCGGGGACTCGATCGGCGGCGCCCAGATCCACGTGTGCGATCTATCGGCGCGCCTCGCGCCCGAGCATGAGCTCGGGGTGTTTATGGGCTACGGCGGCCTCATGGCCGACCAGCTCACGGGCATGGGCGTCCCCGTGACGTTGATCAAGCACATGGTGCGCCCCCTCGCGCCGCAGGCCGACCCGCTCGCCCTGATGGAGCTGACGTCGGCCCTCAAGGCCTTCAAGCCCGATCTGATCGCGGCGCACTCGAGCAAGGCGGGCATTCTCGCGCGCCTCGCCGGGCGCATGCTGGGCGTGCCCGTGGTCTTCACCGCCCACGGCTGGTCCTTTTGCCCGGCGATGCCGCAACCCGGGCGCGCGGTGTATCACGTCTGCGAGCGGGCGCTCGCGCCGCTGGCGTCGCGGATCATTTGCGTCTCGGAGTGCGATCGCCGGCTGGCCTTGGACGCGGGCGTCGGCGCGCCCGAGCGCCTCGTCACGATTCACAACGGCGTCGCGGACGTGCCCGGCGCGTGGCGCGCCGATCCGTCGCGCGCGCCGCGCATCGGGGTCGTCGCGCGGCTCGCGCCGCAGAAGAACCACCGCTTGCTTTTCGAGGCCGTGCGCGATCTGCCCGAAGCCCAGATCGATCTGTTCGGCGACGGTCCGCTGCGCGACGAGCTCGCGCAGCTCGCCCGGGCTTTCGGCATCCACGAGCGCGTGCACTTCCGCGGGCACTGCGATCGCGTGGCCGAGGCGCTCGCCGCATGCCAGGTGTTCGCGATGACCTCGAATCACGAGGGCTTCTCGCTCTCGATTCTCGAAGCGATGCGCGCCGGGCTGCCGGTGGTGGTCACGGACGTGGGCGGCAACCGCGAGGCGGTCGAGCACGAAAGAACCGGCTTGCTCTCCGAACTGGGCGACGTGCGCGCGCTGCGCGACAATCTGGCCCGTCTTTTGAGCGATCCGGCGCTGCGCATGCGCTACGGCCAGGCCGGCCGCGCCCGCTACGAGGCCCACTTCACGCTGGAGCAGCAAATCCGCAAGACCACGGCCGTGTACCGTTCGGTGCTCGCGCCGCGCATGGCGCTCGAGCGGCGGATCGCCTCGGGATTTTGAATCCGGCGAGCCGGGGGCTTCCAATTGGAAGCCCCCGGCGCCGTTTCGAAGGCGAATACGCCGTCGGGCCTCTAGCAGGGCCTTTCAAGCGCTTCGCAGCACGTCGTCGATGAACGTGCGCGTCTGGCGTGCGATCGCCTCCCAACTCAGCTTCTGCTCGGCAAAAGGCCGGATTTGCGCGCGAACCTCGTCCGGCAAAGCCAGCAAGGCGGCGATGCCCTTGGCGAGATCCGCCGGCTCGTGGGAGTCCACGTGGGCCACGAAGGGCAAATCGTCGAAGCGCAAATCCTGGCAGTTGATCAGCATCGGCAGACCGAGCGCCAGGTACAGCCCCCCCTTCAGGGCCTGGACCTCGCGCATCTGCTTGCGGTCGAGCGCCAGCGCGCCGAGCCCGACGTCGACCGCCCCGCACAGGGTCGCGACCTCGGAGGGGGGCAGCCACGGAAAGAAGCGCACCGCGTTCGCCACGCCGAGCCGCTCGGCCAGCGCGAAGAGGGGGCGGCGCTTCTCGGGATCGCGATCGCCGATGAGCCACAGCTCGCACGGGCGCGGCAGCTCGGCCAGCGCGGCGATCGCGCGGTCCGCGCCGTGCCACGGGTCGGCGAAGCCGGCCATCGCGAGAACCGGCGTGCTCTCGGGCACGCCCAGCTCGGCGCGCACCTGTGCGCGGGTCTTGTGCGGGCGGCATTGCGCGAGGTCGACGCCGTTCGGCGCGAGCATGGTCGGCGGCCGGCGCCCCGTGAGGCGCTCGGCCCAGTTCGCGACCTCGTTCGTCGTCGGCAGCCAGCCGCTGGCGCGCGCGAGGGTGCGTCCCTCGATCGTCGCGTAGAGGCGGCCGCGCAACGGCTTGCCGAGGCTGCGGTACTCGTGATCCGTCATCGAGTTCATCTCGCAGACGTACGGTACGTGCCCCGCCATGCGGTGGGACAGCAGGTAGTAGTCGAGCGGAAAAGTCCGCAGGTACACGACGTCCACGGCCTCGCGCTTCAGAAAGGCCCGGCTTTCGCGCGACAGCGCCATCAGGCACTGCATCGTCGAGCTTCCGGGCATCGACAGTTTGTGCAGCGTGAGGTTCTGAGGCAGCGCGGGCACCTCGAGTTTGCCGCGCACGTAGCAGAACAGGTCGACGCGCGCGTCGGCGGCCAGCCCGCGCGCGATTCCCCAGACGTGTCCCGCCGCACCTCCGGGGGCGGCGAGGTCAATTGGGCTGACGTAGGCGATGCGCATGGGACCTCCTAATTCGTGACGGGGATGGCTTGCGCCGCGGCTTCGGCGGGCGCCGGCGTGAACATCCAGGGCAAGGCGCCGATGATCCAGAGCCCGGCGTTGCCGGGCAGATCGCTCGACACCATGGCGTTGCACAGCCAGTAGAACCAGATGCAGAAGAGCGCCTTGGTGTACGGGTCGTCGCGCATGCGTCGCGAGACGACCATCAGGCGCCCGAGCGCCAGCGCGAAAATCAACAGCAGCGGCAGCAATCCGACCACGCCCTGCTCCGTCGCGACCTCGAGCACGCAGTTGTGCGGGTATTCGCGCCCGTCCTCGTTGCAAAGCGCCGAGAACCCGCCGGTGCCGATGCCCAGCGCCTGGGAGTCCTGGATGCTCGCCAACGCGATCTCTTCGCGCTGAATGCGCCCATAGTCGCTGCGGTTGTTGCCGATGTCCGCCAGGTGCTCTTGCAGGCGCTTGAATCCGGCGTATTGATCGAGATCGACCGGGCTGAGCTGCAGCGCGGCGACCCCCACGCCGGCCACCAGCGCGACGCAGGCGAGGGCCTTGAGCTTGCGGGCCCATCCGTCGTGCACGCAGAGAAATCCGCCGACGGCCGCAACGGCGAGCGCGACGACCGGACCGCGCGTGCCGCTCAGCATGAGCGCGAAGCCCATCAGCGGCATCACCGCGAGGCACAGCAGGCGTTCGAGCCAGCGGCTCCCGCTGAAGCCGATCGCCAGCGCGAGCGCCACCGTCATGCCTTCGCCCAGCACGCGCGCGAGCGCGATCGGGCCGACGTCGTCGCGCAGAATCGCGCGGTCCAGGTTCAGATTGCTGAAGGCCATGATGTTGAGCGCCATGAGCATGCCCGCGACGATCAGCGTGGCGACCATCAAGCGCGCGTCACGGCGCTCGAAGGGCGCGAGCAGCGCGAAGGCGCCGACCGGCAGCAGCACCTTGAACAGAAAGAGCGCACTCTTCTCGAGCCCGTACATCGAAGGCGCGGGGATCACGCTGTAGACGAGCAACACCAGCCAAAAGGCGACCAGCGCCAGCGCGTAGGGCGTGGCGATCAGCCGGCCGTTTTGCTTGCGCCGCGTGAGCCAATAGAGCCCGGCGAGTCCCATCGCGCCCGCCTGCAATCCCAGCGCGGCGCCCTTGAGGGGAATCAGCTGCCACGGCAGCGCGTCGAGGCTGAACATGCTGAACGTGAGCAAGGTGATCAGACCGTCACGCGGACGCCGGGCGCTGACCACCAGCCAGGCGATCGCCATCGCTCCGAGAAAGCCGAAGAGTGCCAGCTTGGTCATCGCACTGCCTCCTGCCGATTCGCGAGCCCTTCGAGCACCTCGAGGTAGAGCCGCTTGTCTTGCCGCCCGCTGAGGTTGCTGTTGTGCCAGAGCAAGGTGAATTCCCCGTCGAAGCGCCGGCACTCGGCCGCCAGTCGGGCGATGCGCTCGGCCGCCGCTTGCGGACCGAGGCGCAGATGATGGAGCAACGTCGTTTCCATCGCCACGAGCGGGCGCTCGCGCAGCCGCAGCATCGAGCGCGTGCGCAGATCGAAGGCCGGGTACGGCGTGCACGTGCCGCAACGGAACCCGGGCCGCTCGGCGTAGCCGAGGGTGCTGTCGTAATCGAGCCCCGCGTGCTCCCAGGCCTGCCAGGTGTCGGGATTGCGCCAGCGCAAATAGTGCTGCCGCCCGCCCCACTCCCGCTGCTCGATGCCGAGCGTGGCGAGCTCTTGCCGCAGCGCCATGAACTCGAAGATCGTGCGCTCGGTGTCGCCCATCGTGCTGTAGCTCGGATGGAAGCCCAGCGCATGCCCGCGCGCGTGGATGCGCGTCATCAGCTGGCGAATCCAGGGCTCTTGCAGCGTGTAGTCGCCGTCCAGGCCGACGAGGCTGTTCCAGGGGATGAAGTAGAACGCGCTCGTCAATCCAAACCTTTCGCTGGCGTCCATGAGAAAGTCGAAGGTGTTGAACGGATCCGCGCGCCGCGCCTCGCCCGATTGCCCACGCTGCACCCAGCGCTTGATCGCGAGCTCGGCATCCAATCGCTTGAGCACGTCGCCGACGCTTAGACGCAGCAGCTGGCCCGTCGACACGCCGCGCGGGCTGTAGGGCCAGTCCACGTCGTGGCTGAGGTGAATGCGCGGCGTGCGCTTCGCGCGCTCGAGGCGCGGCCAGAGCCGTTGAAGCGCGCCCCACAACAGCTCGGCGTACTCGTCGACGATCGGGCGCTCGAGAAAGCCCGCCATGCACGCGACCGAGGCGCCGGCCGGAAAGCGGCCGTGCTCGTCGGCGCGCTCGGTGACGAGCTCTTCGTAGCGCGTGAGCATGAAGAAGGCGCTTCCGAACACGTCCAGGTGCAATCGGCCGCCCGTGGGCGTGTCGTCGTAGCAACGGGCGCCGTCGCGGCCGTACAGCACGGGCAGTTGCCGGCCGGCGAGGCGCGGGCAAAAGTCCGGCGCCGGCCACCACGGCAGCGGCAGCCGCGGCAGCGAGCCCCGTTGCAGGTAGTCCCGCGGCGGCGTGCGAAAGAAGACGTCGGCCACCTCGAGCGCTTGTTCGTCGTTCCAGCGAATCGAAAGCGTCGGCTCGGCGTGCCGCACGACGCGATGCGGCAGGCCGAGGAACTCGCCCAGCAGCACGCCCACGACGTAGCGGCGCTCGGTCTCGTAGGGGCCTTCGGGCAGGGCGATCGTGAGCGGTGGGATCATCGGCGCGGCCTCCATTGGGCGAGCCCGCGCGCCTGGCGCAACAGGCCTTTGAGCGACGGTGACTCCAGCGTGTAGTAAGGCGTCAGATCGCCGCCCCACTGCGATTTACAGTTCGCCACGCCCGGAATGTTGGCGCCGGCGAAGTCGTAGCCCGTCGCGCCGGCCGCGTGCAGATCTGCCAGCGTGAACTTGTCCACGAGCGAGTGCGTGCCTTCGGCGAGGTAGCCGGCGGCGGTGCCGCCGATCCAGCCGATCGCCCGCGCGCCCCGGTTGTGCAGCACGATCGAGACGCAGGCTGGGCTGTGGTCCTTGGCGCGCACGAGATAGACGCGGAAGTGCTCGGGGCCCAGCAGCGAGTGCCCCAGCGCGAGATCTTCGGCCGTGACGCGGTGGCTGAAGCCCTTGCGCGACTCGGTGCCCTTCAAGCAGAACGCGGCCGCCTCGTAGTCCGTCGAAAGCTCCGCCACGAAGCCGTTGCGCTCCGCCTTCGAGATCTGCCCGCGCATCGGTTTGTCCATGCGCGCCTGGTCATAGGGCAGCGGCACGCAGAACGTGTAGCGCACGCCCACCTGGAGGCCGAGCCACTGCCACGGACGCGGATCGCTCACCTCGGGGGAGAGGCTGAGCATGTGGCGCAAACCGCGCCGCAACAGCTCATCGCTATAGAGCGCGCCGATCTCGTGCCACTGGCGCTCGACGCGCGCCGGCGAGGGCGTCGGCGTCGGCGTGAACTCGAGCGGCAGATAAGGGTTGAGCGGCGGAATGCAGACGCGGCCGCGCGCGTCGTGGTACCAGGCGGCTTCGATGGCCGGCTCCGGTCCGTTGCGCACGAAGCGCACGTGCTCGGCCTTGAGGCCCCACTTGCGCTGATTGAACTCGAGCCAGCCCGGCAGAAACAACGGAGAAATCGGCATCACACACCCCTACTTGCTCTTGAGCGCCGGATGCGCGAGCCCGCGACGCCACAGCCCCCAGAAAATCTTGAGGCGCGGCACCGAGAGCGTCAGCATGGATCCGGCGGGCGAGAAACCGAAGCCCAGCAGCGCGCGCCGCGAGGGCTCGTTTTTCGGATCGACGTCCGCGTAGAAGCGTTCGTCGCGTCGATCGGCGAGATCGAGCGCGAGCGCGAACGCCTTGAGGGCCGCTTTCGCGTAGCCGCGTGAGCGGTACGCGTCATGCGTGCGCGTGCTGAAGATCCAGTACGTGCCCCGCACCGCGCGCGGCATGTGCAACGGCTGGCGCGTGCTGGGCCGCGTCATCCACATCACGGAGATCCACTGATCCCCCTGATGGGCGCAGATGCCGGCGAAGCCGTGCTCGAGAAAGCGCGAGAACTCGGCGAGCATGGGCGGATCCGAAAAGAAGCGGCGCAGGTTCTCGTGCGTGAGAAGCGAGTACGCGCATTCCTGCAGCTCGGGATCGATGTGGTTGTCCAGGGCCTGGCCGATCGTCATCTCGAAGATCAACGCCTCGCCGAAGTCGTAGGGTTTGGCGCGTTTGCGCTCGAGGGGCAGCGTGACGGTGTGGCTCATCCGAAGGCTCCTTTCACGAAGGCTCGCGCCGCAACGCGGGCAGCACGGCCGGACGCGTTTCGCGGGAGTCCGCGATCGCGATCCAGCCGATCAATCCGTAGGCGAGGTAGCTCAAAAAGCCGGCCGTGCTCAACAAGGCGATCGCTCCTTGGGCGTCGAGCGCGGCCTGATGCGAGGCCCAAATTGCCCCGCCCATCATGGCCAGGCGCAGCACCTCGCGCAAAAACAGCAGATCGTGGCGCTCGAGCAAGCCCAGCGTGCCGGCGAGCGGATTGGTCGCGAACTGGGCGAAGAGCATCGGCGTCATCAGTTGCAGAAAGGTGCCGGCCTCGCGCCAGGCCGGCCCGAACACTAATCCGAACAGCCAGGGGCCCGTGAGGCCCAGCACGGCGAAGGGCACCGCGCTCACGCACAGCAGCTGAACGGTGGTCTTGAGGAACAGCCCGCGCACCGCGCCGAGATCGGTGCGCACCGAGCGCGCGAACTCGCCGAGGTAGACTTGCGCCGTCGCGTCTCCCACCAGCGAGAGCGGCAGGCCGATCACGCGCTGGCACAAGGCGTAGAGGCCGAGCGCTCCGGGGCCGTAAAACGCCGCCAACATGAGCGTGGGCACCTGCACGCCGACCGCGTTGAGCAGCAGCGAGCCCGTGGTGGGAAACGGAAAACGCCGAAAGCGCAGCGCGGCGTCGCGCATGCGATCGAGGCGCGTTTGCGTAAGCAGTTGCCCTTCGTGCCCCAGCCCCTCGGAGAACAGCAGCACCCCGCTCAAAATGCGTCCGAGCAAATCGCCCAGCAAAAGCCCCGTGCAGCCCAGCGGCGCCAGCACGAGCTGTCCGATCGCCTGGCCCGCGTTTTGAAGGAACCGCCCGCGCGCCAGGGGGACATAGCGCTCGCGCCGGATCGCCCACGCGTTGCCGAGGGTGAAGAGCCCGCCCGCCGAAACGCCGATCGGCAACATCCAGAGGTACTGCACGAGTCCGGGCGTCTTGAGCGGCGCGACGATCAGCGGGCCGACCCAGGCGATCGCGAATGAGACGAGCGTGCTGGTGACGACCAGCAAGCCGAGCGCCACGAACGTGACGTTGACCGCCTCGGTGTCCTTCTTCGCGAGCGGAATGGCCATCTCGTAGCAGAAGGTCGAAACCACGCCGATCAGCGTCAGAATCGAGATATAAGCCGCAAGCACGCCGAAATCGCGCGGGTCGTAAAGACGCGTCAGCAAAGGCGCCAGCGCGAGCTTCAGCAGCTGACCGAGCGCCGCGCTGCCGACCAGCAGGCTCAAACGGCGCCCCAGCGACCCTTGTGGCAGAAATTTGGCGAGACGGCTCGACATGCCCCTACTCCAGCGCGTCGACGAGCGCCTGGACGATCCGAACCTGGGTCGGCTCGGCGATGCCGGGCCAGATCGGCAAGGACAGCACCTCGGCGCTCAATCGTTCGGCCGTCGGAAGGCATGGGCGCTCGGCCGCGTACAGCGGCAGGCAATGCACGGGCACCGGATAGTAGATCATCGTCGCGATGCCGGCTTCGGCCAGGCGCGTTTGCACCCGCTCGCGCGCGCGGTTCGCGACGCGTACGGTGTACTGGTGGTAGACGTGGAAGGCCTCGGCGCGCACGGCCAGGGGGCTCACGCCTTCGACGCCCGCGAGCAAACGATCGTAGCGTTGGGCGGCTTCGCGGCGGCGCGCGTTCTGGCGCGCCAGGTGCGGCAGCTTCACGCGCAGCAAAGCGGCTTGCAGCTCGTCCAGGCGCGAGTTGTAACCGAGGATCTCGTTGTGATACTTGCGCTTCGCGCCGTGCACGCGCAGCATGCGCGCCCGCTCGGCCGCGGCGTCGTTGTTCGTGACGACCATGCCGCCGTCGCCGTAGCCGCCCAGGTTCTTGGAAGGAAAGAAGCTGAGCGCGCCGGCGTCGCCTATCGCGCCGAGCGGGCGATCCGCATGGGCGCCGCCCAGCGCCTGGGCCACGTCCTCGACGAGCGCGAGGCCGTGATTCTCGGCCAGCGCCGACAGCGCGTGCATGTCGGCCGATTGGCCGTAAAGGTGCACCGGCAGCAGCGCGCGCGTGCGGGGCGTGATCGCCGCTGCCGCGGCCTCGGCGCTGATGTTCGCCGTGTCCGGTTCGACGTCGACGAACACTGGCGTCGCGCCCAATCGCCCGATCGCCTCGGCCGTCGCGAAGAACGTCATCGGCGTGGTGATGACCTCGTCGCCGGGCCCGATGCCCAGTGATTCGAGGGCGATCACCAGCGCGTCGGTGCCCGAGTTCACCCCGATGGCATGGCGGACGCCGAGCAGGTCAGCGACTTCTCGCTCGAAGGCGTGGACCTGCGGGCCCATGACGTAGGCACCGGAGCGCAGCACGGCCGCGAAGGCCGCTTGCAGGGCCTCCCAGTGCTCGGCGACTTCGTCCGCCGGGTCGAGCATCGGAATACGCGTTGTGTTCGTGATCATGGGCGATATCCTCTCAAACGGCTTCGATCTCGGCCGGGCGAAGCTCCTCGCCCGCGAGGCGGTAGCGGCGAGCGCACTCGGGGCAGCGCCCGAGCTCAGTTTCGAAGTGCAGCAGCGGGCCGCAGGTGCAGGCCCAGCCGATACGCCGGGCGGGCACCCCCGCCACGACCGCATGCGGCGGCACGTCGTGCGTCACGACGGCGCCTGCGGCCACCAGGGCGTACTCGTGAATCGTCACGCCGCAGACCACCGTCGCGTTGGCGCCGATGCTCGCGCCGCGCTTCACGCGGGTCGTTGCGTAGTGTTCGGCGCTGTTGCGCGTGACGCCGGCGCGCGGCGTGCGCACGTTGGTGAAGACCATGCTCGGCCCGAGGAACACCTCGTCCTCGACGTGCACGCCCTCGTAGACGCTCACGTTGTTCTGAATCTTCACGCCGTCGCCAATGATGACCCGCGGCGCCACGTAGACGTTCTGACCCA
>DATNPP010000396.1:0-23145 GCA_036703175.1 Oscillatoriaceae cyanobacterium | reverse complement strand
GACGAAGAGAATCGTGCGGCGGCCGAGGGCGCGGCGATCGCGCGCCTCCTTGAGCAGATTGCGCAGCTCGGGCACGCCCGAGGTCACGGCGCTGAAAGGCACGAACTCGGCGTCTTGCTTCTCGGCGATCAGCCGCGCGAGGGTGGTCTTGCCCGAGCCGGGCGGCCCCCACAACACCAGCGACGGTAGCCGGGGCGCGTCGAGCACGCGCTGCAGGAGTTGTCCCTCGCCGAGCAGATGGCCCTGGCCCACGTACTCGTCGAGCGATCGCGGCCGCATGCGATGGGCGAGCGGCGCGGCACGATCTTCGGAAAACAGCGAGGGAGAATCCGAACGGGGCATCCCCTGATTTTATCAGAATCCCGCCCGAATCGCCCGCGGCGCCGCTTGCCGCCGAGCGAGCATCGCGCTCGAAGCCGGGTTCCGGACGAGCTGGACCTTGCGGACCGGCTCGCCGAGCCTTGCCGCGCGGTCTCAACGGCGTAACATGCTCGCGGAGGCGTTACATCATGCCGATGGACCTCGAAAGTCGCGGCTGGCGCCGCGTCGGCAAACGCGATTTTCGCTACGTCGACGCGCTGGGCCGCGCCATCACGGACGAATCCTCTCTCGCGCGCATTCGCGCGCTGCGCGTTCCCCCCGCCTGGACGCGCGTGCGCATCGCGCCGTCGCCGCGCACGAAGATCCAGGCGATCGGCTACGACGCCAAGGGGCGCCGCCAGTATCGCTACCATCCGGACTTCGTGGCGGTCCAGTCCGCACGCAAATACGCCAAGCTCGTGGCCTTCGTGCGCCATCTGCCGCACTTTCGCGAGAAAACGACCACGCATCTGCACGAGGAGGGCCTGGGCCGGTCGCGCGTGCTCGCGCTGGTGACGCGGCTGATCAACGAGGGCTGCTTTCGCGTGGGCGGCGAGCGTTACGCGGAGGAGAACGGCAGCCACGGCATCTCGACGCTTTGCGTCGAGCACTTCTCGGCGACGCCGTCGTCGCTGCGCTTCGCCTACGTGGGCAAAAAGGGCGTGCAACAGAAGAAGGTGATCACCGACCCCGAGGTCGTCGCGCTGATGCAGGACGTCGCCGCGCTACCCGGCAAGCGTCTGTTCCAGTATCTGGGCCCGGATGGTGAATTGCGCACCGTGACCGGCCGCGAGGTGAACGCCTACATCAAGGAAGTGATGGGCGAGGCGTTCAGCGCGAAGGACTTTCGCACCTGGGGCGGCACGCTGATGGCCGCGCGCATTCTGGCGGCGTACGGGCCGGCCCAGAGCGAGCGTGCGCGCAAGCGCAACGTCACGCGCTGTGTGCGCGCGGTGGCGCACTATTTGGGCAACACGCCGGCGATCGCCCGCGCCAGCTACATCAGCCCGGCCGTCTTCGAGGCCTACGCCGCCGGCAAGACCCTGCGCGACTTTCTGCCGCGCGGCAAGCAGCGCGTGCGGTTCAAGCAGCAGGGGTACACCGAGGAGGAAATCGAGCTGCTGCGCTTGCTGAGCGTCGAGCCGACGCATGTGACGATCACGCTGGTCGAAACCGAGCTCGAAGTGTCGTAGTCCCCGTCACCGCCGTCGCGCGCGCGAAGCCCTAAAATGCGGCGGGAGGCGCGATGATTACCTTCGTCAAACTACTCAACGCCGAGACGGGCCGCGTCGAGCGCGTGGGCAATCCGGCCGAGATCAGCGAGTTGTTGCGCCAGCCCGGGCGCATCGTCTGGCTGGACGTGCAAGCGCCCACGCCGCAGGATCTCGCGCTGCTCGGCGAGGAGTTCGGCTTCCACCAGCTGCCGCTCGAGGATTGCCTCAAGGCCCATCAGCGCCCCAAGTTCGAGCGCTACGGCGAATACTACTTCATGGTCTTCTACGAGGTCGAAAAGGACCCGACCGTCGGCATGCGCATGTACGAAGTCGCCATGTTCGTGGGCCCCGCCTACGTCGTGACCGTGCACCACGCCGCCGTTCCGCTGATTCACCAGGTCGAGACGCGCTGGGAGATTCAGCCCAGCGCCGAGGAAGGCGCGAGCTACCTGGCCTATCTGATGATGGATTCGGCGGTGGACTCGTACTTCCCGATGATCGATCACTTCTCGGATCGATTGGAAGCCCTCGAAGAAGCGATCTTCGATCGCTTCGACCCCAAGGTGGTCGCGCGCATCTTCGAGCTCAAAAAACAGACGCTGATGATGCGGCGCCTCGTCTCGCCGCTTCGCGACGTCTTTTTGCTGCTGCTGCGCCGCGAGACCACCACGCTCGGCCAGCGCACCTACATCTACTACCAGGACGTGCTGGATCACCTGCTGCGCATCTCGGACGCGATCGACACCTACCGCGACCTGGTCACGAGCGCCGTGGACGCCTACATGTCCCAGGTCTCCAATCGCACGAACGAGGTCATGAAGGTGCTGACGGTCTTCTCGACCGTTTTGATGACCGCCGCGCTGGTCGCGGGCATCTACGGCATGAACTTCAAGTACATTCCCGAGCTCGACTGGCCGCACGGCTACGCCTATTCGCTCGCGCTGATGGTCGGCCTGGGCCTGGTTCAGATCGCCCTGTTCAAGTGGCGGCGCTACATCTAGCCGAACGGGCCACGTTGGACGGGGCGTTCGCGATCCTGCGGCGCGCTTGTTGCCGTCCTGTCAGCCGCTGAAACTTTCCAGCTCGATTGCGGCGGCCGCGGCTCCGAACAGGCCCACGTTGCGATTCATCACCACGCGGACCGGGAACGCGCCGACCAGGTTCGAGAAGCGTCCCTTGGTGCGGTAGGCTTCCAGGAACGTGCCGTCTTTCAGCTTCTCGATGTTCTTGGGCGCGATGCCGCCGGTGACGTACACGCCGCCGCTCGCGATGATCTTGAGCGCGAGATTGCCCGCCTCGGCGCCGTAGACCGCGCAGAACATGTCGAGCGCCTTCGCGCAGAGCTTGTCGCGGCCGCCCTGGGCGAACTTCGAGACCACCGAGGCCGGATCGGCGTTCTCCATGGCGGTGCGCACCTCGGGGCTCTCGGGCGCGAAGCCCGTGGCCACGAGGTAGTCGTAGATCGCGTGCAGCCCCATGCCTGAAAGCACGCGTTCGTAGCTGACGCGCCCATGGCGCTGCATCAAAAAGCGCAGCAGGCCCATCTCGTCCTCGTTGCGCGGCGCGAAGTCCGTGTGGCCCCCCTCGCTCGGCACCACCTGATAGGCGCCCGCGGCGTAGACGAGCAAGGCCTCGCCGAGACCCGTGCCGGCGCCCAGAATCGCGATCGGCCCGTGATGCTCGGCTCCGGCGCCCGGGTTCAGGTCGACCCACTCCTCCGGCTGCAGGTGCAGCACGCCGAGCGCGGCGGCCTTGAAGTCGTTCACGAGCGCCACGCGGCCCACCGGCATGGTGGTTTCGAGCTCGCGCGCGTCGATCACCCAGGGCAGATTGGTCGCCTGGCAGCGGCGATCGAAGACCGGGCCCGCCACGCCGAAGCCCGTCGCCGAAACCGGCTCGGCATGCTGGGCGCGGAAGTCGCGAATGATCTCGTTGAAGCTGGCGTAGTTCGCGCTCGGATAGGTCTGCTCGGCGGTGATGCGCAAGCGGCCATTCTCTTCCTCGAAGAGCGCCATGATCACCTTCGTGCCGCCGATGTCGCCCGCCAGAAACCGCTTCATCGAGTACTCCTTCCAGGCGCTACGCGCCGGATCATTTTACACCACGCGACCGAATCAAGCAGGGGTTCCGGGCGGCCGCAGCCCGTCCGGAAGCTGCTCGAAGCTATCGGCGAGCCAGTCCGCGCCGGCTTCGCGCAGGCGCTCGGCGCTCTCGCTCGTGGTGAGGCCGAGGCAGCGCGCCCCCGCCGCCTTGGCGGCCTGAACCCCGGGCAGGGCATCTTCGACGACCAGACAGGCCTCGGGCGAAACGTTCGCCCGTGCGGCGGCGATGCAGTAGACCTGCGGATCGGGCTTGCCGCGCTGCACGTCGACCGAAGTCACGCGCGCGCTGAAATGGTTCTCGAGCTTCAACCGCGACAACACGGTCGCCGCGTTGTCCGGCGTGGCGCTCGTCGCCAGCACGCGTGGAATTCCGGCCGCTTCGAGCGCCGCGAGGTAATTCCGTACGCCCGGTACGGCGTGAAGGGGGCTCTCCCCGAGCCGTTCGCGATACAAGGTCTCGCGGGCCTTGGCGCGCCGGGCGACCTCGGCCTCGTCGAGGTCGCCGAAGAACGCGCGAATGATGTCGACCGCGCGCCGTCCGTCGAGCTTTCGCAGCTCGGCTTCGCTCGGCGACAGACCGTAGGAGCGCGCGAACTCGGCCCACACGGCGCGATGCAGCGGCATGTTGTCCACGATCACGCCGTCCATGTCGAACAGCACGGCGGCGAAATTCCAGCCCATGGCGAAATCCTCCCGTGACACCCTAACAGACCGGCCAGGCGTCGGCAAGACGGCCTGCGGGCGCCACGCGGCGCCTGCCATCCAGAAAGACGGGTTTGGAGGTGTCGACGAACCGTTTCGTGAAGGCCGGACGAACTTGTGCGACAACATCCGCTCGCTTCTTTTCATCGCACGGGCGGACGCCTAGAGTGTGCACACCGGACTCATGCGTTGATCCCCAAGAGCCCGGAAAATGCGGAGGAAAGCATGAAAAAGGACTATCGCGCCGTTATTTTGGCGGCGGCTCTCGTGGCCGGTTGTAGTCAGGTGCCCGGCACTCCGGTGAGCCGCCTGGTGGTCGGTCCGAACGCGGATGCCCGTTACGGCGTCCTCGACACGAGTGCGACCCAGGCTCAGGTCGACAGCGTGAGCGCGAGCTCGGTTTCGAATCCGCAGTGGTTCGCGGCGAGCAACACGATCGACGGCAATCTGAGCAGCGCGTGGGGCCCGTCGTCCAGCGATGCGAGCCCGTCGCTCACCTTCACGCTGCACAACGAGATTTCGCTTTCGAGCATGGCCATCAAGATGAGCGGCGCGGCCATGACGCTCGACGTCGCCGTGAGTACCGACGGCAGCACCTGGACGACCGTCGGTACCGGCCTCGCGCCGACGCCCACGGTGCTCGATCAAGTCGCGCTGTCGACGGCGAACGCGACGCAGGTGCGCCTGACGTTCGTCGGCCAGGACGCCGCCAATCTGCTGGTCTGTGAGGTGCAATTCTTCGGTGGGCCGCCGGCCACGCCGACCCCGGCGCCGACGCCCACGCCGGTGCCGAGCGTCGTGCCGTCGGCGCCTCCCTCGACGTCTCCAAGTTGCACGCCTCCGGCGCCGCCCTCGCCGAGCTGTATTCCGCCCGTGTTGCCGAGTTGCCTCCCGCCGGGCGACAAGGATCACCATGGGGACAAGGATCATCACGGCGACAAAGACCACCACGGCGATCGGGAGCACCATGGCGACAAGGACCATCCGGGGCATCACGTGAATTGCACCGGCTGGTTCCGCGACCGCTGCGGTCGCGATCATCACAAGATCGAGTTCTGCGTCACCGCGTCGGACGACAACGGCTGCGCGGGCGACATCCAGGTGAAGGATGACGACTCGCGGCTGTGCTTCATCGGCAAGGTGACGGCGCTCGACTGCGACGACGCGACGCATCGCGTGACTTGCAGCGGCCGCCTCTCGTTCGGCCTGCCGTTCACCTGCACCTTCGTGCAGGATGCCAGCGGCTGCCACGACTTCACCTTCACCGGGCCGGCGGGCTGCCGCTGGAGCGACCAGGACCGCTGATTCCGGCTTTCCATCGGATGAATCAGGCGCCCGGCACACGCGTGCCGGGCGCCTTTCGTGGCGGCAGGCGGCGGCTTGGGCGGACTGGACCGTGCCGCACCGGTTTCTTTGGGGATTTCGACGTTTTTTGGACCTAACCCTCCGATGCTTCTTCGGAGCACGGGAGCCCTTCCCTCATAGTGTGCATACCAGCCTCATGCATTTGGGCAATCGGCTGGACGGATCGGAGGGAGAAATGAGTTTGAAGCGCTATCGCGCCGCCGTCGTGGCGGCAACTTTGCTCGCTGGCTGCGGCCAGCTTCCCGGTTCGCAAACGAACGTGGCGCCTGGCGTATCCGATGCGAACACCGTGAGCTTTCGCTACAACCTGATGCAAACGGGCGACAACGCCTCGTCCACGGCGAGCCCAGCGACGACCGCCAGCGGCACCGCGACGTCGACGGCGAGCCCGGCTCCGAATCAGGTGGAGAGCCAGTGCACCGTCACGAACGTGACTGCCAGCTCGGATCGCAACGACCAGTGGTTCGACGTCAACCACGTGATCGACGGCAACACGCACAGCTCCTGGGGACCTGCCGCGGACGACGCGCATCCCACGCTGACGTTCACATTGAATGATCAAGACACACTTTCCGGCATCGCCGTGAAGATGAGCCACGCGGCGATGACGATCGACGTCGCCGTGAGCACGGACAACAAGACCTGGACGACCGTCGGCACTGGGCTCAATCCCACGCCGACGGTGCTCGACCGCCTCACGCTGACGCAACAGACCGCCAAGTACGTGCGCTTGACCTTCAACGGTCAGGACACGGGCAGCCTGCTCGTGTGCGAGGTGCAGTTCTTCTGCTCCGGCGCGGCGCCGAGCACGGCACCTTCCACGATGCCGTCGAACAGCCCGAGCACCACGCCGTCGACGACGCCGAGCACGATGCCCTCGACGTCGCCTTCCACGGCGCCTTCGACCATGCCGTCGACGACGCCCTCGACCATGCCGAGCGAGACGCCGATGCCGACCCCGACGCCCATGCCGACCTCGAGCGCGGAGTGCTGCAAGGTCACGGGCGGCGGCTTCGTCGCGGTGGGCAGCGGCCACGGCAAGGACAAGGTCACCTTCGGCTTCGTGGCGCAGGACAATCCGAACGGCGTGCAGGGCAACATCGAGGTGAACGATCACCTGCTCGGCTTGAAGTTCCACGGCCGGGTGACGGCGCTCGATTGCGACGACGTTCACCACATCGCCACCTTCAGCGGCGTGCTGAGCACCGGCGTGGCGTTCACCTGCACGGTGACGGACAACGGTGAGCCGGGCCGCGCGGACACGTTCGCGTTCTCGACCGCGGCGGGCTTCAAGGTCTCCGGCACGCTGGCCGGCGGCAACATCCAGGATCACGACAGCCAGTGCCGTAGCTAGGCGCGCGGGGGCAGCGGCGATCGCCGCCGCCAACCGATATGGCGGAAGGCCCGGCGGCCTTCCGCCATTGACGCCGGGCCCCCATTGGATTACACTGAATCTTGAGCGTTTGTCTCCGTAGCTCAGTGGATAGAGCGTCTGCCTCCGGAGCAGAAGGCCACAGGTTCAAGTCCTGTCGGGGACGCTTATTCCCCCTTCGTCTAATGGTAGGACGACTGGTTCTGGCCCAGTTAATCGTGGTTCGAATCCATGAGGGGGAGCTCCCGCCGGTGTGTTGTAATGGTAGCAAACGAGCTTCCCAAGCTTGGGGCGTGGGTTCGATTCCCATCACCGGCTCTGCGGTCGGGCTTTCCACCGAAAGGGGAAGGCCTTTTCACTTTCTGGGGGACCCATGCGGCGCGTCAGAGTCTATGGTCGATTGGTCTGGATCTGCTTCATCTCGTTGTTCGCTCCCGGCGAGTCGGTCAACAAGCGCGTGGAGGCGGCGTTGGCCGAGCTGCGCGAGATCGAGGCCAAGTAGGGTCGCCATGCGCGCCTGGGCGGCCGCGCTGCTGGTCTTGACGATCGCCATGCCGGCCGAGGCCCGCCTCGGCGACAAGGTCTGGACGTTCAAGGGCTCGCCGCTGCTTCAGGGCGATCGCCTCTTCCGCTTCGAGGGCCTGTACGGCTCGCGCTTCCAGTTCTGCGGCGCGCGCCACTGCGCGTTCGGCGACGGCGTGCTGGCGCTCGACGTCTGGGATGACACGATCGACCAGGAGAGCCTGGTGCTGCCGGTGCCGGGGACGCGACGGGACCAGGCGCTCGAAGATCACGTCGCGACGCTTTTTCTTCAAGATTCGGGCCTTTCGGCCGCCGATCAGGCGAAGGCGCTCATGGCCTTTCAGCAGGCCTACAACGACGGCGAGACGACCGACACGCACCTCGCGCACGGCATCCACCTGCGCAGCGCTTGCACGCCGGACATCGACAGTGTCATGCTGGTGCTCACGCAGGAGAAGGAGTAGCCATGTGGGGGCGCGCGGCGATCGGCGCGATCGTGGTTTTCGTGGTGGTCATCGTGCTCACGCTCGTCTGGGCGCGCCGCAAGGTCGCGAATAGCGGCCCCACGCGCCGCGAGCAGCTGCTACATCTGGCGGCGATCGCCGCCGGCGACGGCAGCGGCCACGAGATGCTCGCGCTGCTCGAGGCGCTGGAGCAAGAGCCGGTGGATTGTCCCGTGCAACTGGACTGGGTGGCGCGGCCGGCCTACGAGGGCAAAGCCGGCGGCATGCTCGTCAGAATCACCTGGGACGGCAACGAGTGGCGGCGCCTCTGGGACGCCGCCACGCTGCGCGCGGCGATCGCGGCTTACCTCGCCGAGCGTGCCCCCTCCCCGCGCCTGGCGCTTATGCAACAGGATCTGGCGACGCTTCAGTAAGGCCGCTCGCGCTCTTCTTCGGTCGGTTCGGCGCTCGCGAAGACCGTGGGCAGATGGGGCAGCCGCGGATTGTCGACCACGAGGGCGCTCCAGAAGCCCAAAAAGGCGATCAGCACGCCGAACAGCAGCGAGTTGATGAACGCGCCGTAGTTCAGGCTGTAGCCGAGCACCATCGGCGCGATCGCCAGCCAGAAGCCCAAGACCAAGATCGCGATCGACGTCCAGACGCGCGCGTCGAAGATCCGGGCGAGCCCGAGAATCGCGACGGCCAATCCGACGATCAGGTCGTTCCAGACGGCCGCCTGGTTCGTCGAAAAGCCCCAGGGCAGCGCCGCGACGGCCACCCAGAGCCCCGCAACCAGCGCGATCAGCGCGGTCCATTTGCCTTGTGCCATGGGCCACCTCCTTGCTACGAAGGAGTCTAGCACCGGAGCAGAGCGATTCAAACGGCGGCTCGGCTACTCCATGGCGACGTGGATTTGCTCCTTCGAGCCGCCGACCTGCCACGTGCGCCGCACGAAGAGCACCGGAATGATGCCCAGGAAGGCCAGCATGGCGGCGACCCAGAACGCGTCCTGGAAACCGTACATCGAGGCGGTTTTCATGGCCGTCGCGCCGAAGATCGCCTGGGCCTGCTGCTGGGCCATCATCGCGCTCGCGCCGTGCGCCATCAGCGAGGCCTTGAGCTGGCCGATCACGAGGGCGGCCTGGCCCGTGTGCGCGGCGTTCGTGCCCATCATCGTCTGGTGATAAATCGTGCGCTGCGTGAGCAGCGTGCTCAGCGCCGCGATGCCGAAGCTGCCGCCGATCTGGCGCGTGACGTTGAACAGGCCCGAGGCCTGGCCGATCTGCTGAATCGGCACCGCCGCGAGCGTCGTCTGGCTCATGGTCGGGAAGACCAGGCCCATGCCGAAGCCGCGCAGGATCGTCCACCACACGATTTCCAGAATGCTGGTGTCCGTGGTCATGGTGCCCTGCAGATACAGGGAGTAGCCCATCAAAAGTAGCCCGATCGTCATCATGAGGCGCGGATCGACCTTGTTCATGAGGCGGCCGGCCACCGGCATCATGATGCCGACGGCGAGGCCCGAGGGCATCATGATCAGGCCCGTCGTGATCGCGTCGTAGCCCATCAGGTTCTGCAGGAACAGCGGCAGCAGGAACGTGCCGCCGAAGAGCGCGATGCCCACGACGATCGAGACGATCGTGCCGGCCGTGTAGGTGGCGTACTTGTACAGACGCAGCTCGACGACTGGATGCGTGCGCCAGAACTCGGCGATCAAGAACGCCGCGAACGAGATGGCGGCCACGACGAACAGCGCGATGATGTAGTCCGAGCTCCAGCCCTTGGAGTCGCCCTGGCTCACGCCCAACAGCAGCGTCGATAAGAACAGCGCCATGGAGTAGAACCCGACGGCGTCGAACTTCACGAGGCGCAGCGGCGCTTCACGCAGCACCATGACGGCCAGCAGCGCGGCCATGATGCCCGGAATCAGGTTCACGTAGAAGATCCAACGCCAGTTGATGTAATCGACCAGATAGCCGCCCAGGGTCGGCCCGAGCATCGGGGCGAGCATGGCGCCCATGCCGACGATCGCCATCGACATGCCGCGCTGCTCGGGCGGAAAGGCCTCGTACAGGATCGCCTGGCCAATAGGCTGAATCGCGCCGCCCACCACGCCCTGCAACACGCGGAAGAATACCAGGCTCCCGTTGTCCCAGGCCGCGCCGCAGAACATCGAAATGATCGTGAACGCCAGAATGCACATCCAGTAGATGCGCTTGCGTCCGAAGCGATCGCTCAGAAAGCCGGTGGTCGGCATCATGATGGCGCTCGAGAGCATGTAGCCCGTCGAGACCCACTCGATGTCCTCGACGCTCGAGCCGAACGCCGCCATCATGTGCGGCAGCGCCACGTTCACGATGCTCGAGTCCATGATCACGATGAACATGGCCATGATCACGGGCACCGTGGCCCACCACTGGTAGTTGTGGTCGTTGATCAGCGGCGCGAGCGGATTCGGAATCGAAAAGCCGCGCGGAGCGAAGGTCGCCATGGCTTAGTGGTCGGTCGCCTTGATGTCGACCACGGCCGACATGCCGGGCTTCAGCTGATGGTTGGGGTCGTCGACCTCGATCTTCACCGGAATGCGCTGCACCACCTTGGTGAAGTTGCCGCTCGAGTTGTTCTCGGGCAGCAGCGAGAACTGCGCGCCCGTGACGGCGTTGACGAAGGCCACGTGCCCCGTGAAGGATTGATGCGGGAAGGCGTCGATGCTGACGTCCACCGGCGCGCCGAGATGCACGCGGCGAATGTTGGTCTCTTCGACGTTCGCGACGACCCAGACGTGGTCCGTCTCGGCGAGCGAGAAGAGGCCCTGGCCGGGCTGCACCTGCTCGCCGATGTTCACCGAGCGGCGGGCGATGAAGCCGTTGGCCGGCGCCGTGATCGTCGTGTAGCCGAGCTGCAACTGCGCGAGATCCACCGCGGCGCTGGCCTGCTGGACCTGGGCCGCCGTGGTCTCCACGCCGCCCTTCTTGATCTGCACGGCCTGCGTGCCCGCCTGCGCGAGGTTCAGGGCCTGCTGCGCGGCGTTGACCTGGCTCTCGGCCGCGGCCACGCCGGCGTTGCCTGCCTCGGCGGCCGTGCGGGCTGCGTCGTACTGCTGCTGCGAGATCGCGCCTTCACGGAACAATCGGTTCAGACGGCGGAAATCCGCGCTGGACTTGGCCGCGTTGGCTTCGGCCGAGGCGAGCCCGGCCTGCGCCGCCGCGACGCCGGCTTTCGCCTGGCCGATCTGCGCGGTGGTTTGTTGCGACTGGAAGGACACGCCGGTCTGCGAGGTGTTCATGTTGCTCTGGGCGAGCGCGAGCGCCGCCTGGGCTTGTTGCAGCTGCGCCTTGTAATCGGTGTCGTCCAGCTTGGCGAGCACTTCGCCCTTGGTGACGTTCTGGCCCTCGTCGACGAAGAGCTGCGCGACGTGGCCGGGCACACGGGCGCTCACCGTCGCGATGTCGCCCGCCACCTGGGCGTCGTCGGTCGAGACGTAGGCCATGTGATGCAGCAGCCACTTGGTGCCTAAGATCAGGCCGAGCACGGCCGCGACGCCGATGACGCCAATCAGCATCTTCGGCGGCTTGCGCTTTTCGGGCGCGGCCGGTCCGCCGGGCCCGCCGGGAGGCAGACCCTGGTTGTTCGAGTTGTTGGAAGTCGGATTCTTTTCGGTTTGTTGCATGCCTTCAGGCTCCATTTGGCAGGAGTCAGCACCCCACGTTTTTAGTTTAGCGTATAAATATTTTCTAGAATAAAATATCTCGAAAATCCAAATCCCGCAAGCCACAAACTCTCGTCCATGGCGACCGATGCACCAACCAAGCGCGATCGCATGCGTCGAGTCGTGCCGCCGGCGGCCATATCATCGTGACAGATGGCGCGCCTCACGAATACAAGCGAGTGAGGCCCACGGCGGATTGTGATGAAATCTCAAGATTGCGGCGCGTCACTCCGGCAGAATGAAGCGTTGGCCCGGGTAGATCCAGTGCGGATTGGCGATTCTGGTCCGATTCGCGTGGTAGATCGCCGGCCACTGGCGCGGATTGCCGTACTCGCGGCCCGCGATCGCCCACAAGGTGTCGCCCGCCTGCACCATCACCGGGCCTTGCGTGGGGCGACCCGCGCGCGGAATCGCGAGCAGCTGGCCGGGGCGGATCCAGTGCGGATTGGGAATCTTGTGGCTGTTGAGCGCGTAAATCTCGGGCCAGCGGTTCTCCGAGCCGAGGTAGCGCCGCGCCAGGAGGCTGAGCGACTCGCCGGCTCGCACCACGTGGGTGAAGGTCCGACGTTGGGGCGCGCCCGGCGCGGGAAGGCGGAGCGTGACGCCGACGGGCAGCGCGTGCGGTGTCGGGACGCGATCGCGGTTCAGCGCGTAGAGATCGTGCCAGCGTTCGGGGTTGCCCAGGTGCGTCTCCGCGATGCTCCAGAGCGTGTCGCCCGGCTGCACTTGGTAAGTGTGCTCGACCGGCGCCTGCACAGGGGCGGCCACAGGGGCCTCCGGTGCCGCCGCGATGACGGTGCCCGGCAGCCGCAGCTTTTGCCCCGGCATGATCAGATGCGGCGACATGACCTTGTCGCGATTGAGTTCGTAAATCTCCGGCCAGCGCTCGACGTCGCCCAGTTCGGCCTGTGCGATGCGCGAGAGGCTGTCGCCGTGGCGCACGACGTAGGTTCGCTCGGGGGTGCGATGCGTCGCCGCATGGGGGGCGACCGCATGGGGAGGCACCGCGTGCGGCGCATGGGGCGTCGGATGCGCGGTCGCGTGCGTCGTCGGCGTGGTCACGGCGACATGGGGCGCGGTCGCGACCGCGTGCGGCGTGGCCGTCGGGGCGGTCGTGGGCGTTTCGGTCGGGGCGATCGTCGGCGTCATCGTCGGCATGACGGTGGGAACGGGCGATTGCACCTCGGCCAGCTGGCTCGGGCCGGGAGCCGGTCCGGTCGGCACCGGCGACGCATGGCCCGCCAGCAGCGGCCGAATCGTGTTCCAGTGCATCACGGCGTAGCCCGCGCTCGCGCCGAGCACGAGCGAGGCGGCGATCAGCGGCAGCATCGATCGCCGCTGCTCGGGCATTTCCTCGATTTCTTCTTCTTCGACCTCGAGATTCTCGCCGGGCGGCAGCTCGGAGAATTCCGGCGCGATGGGCGAGACGGTGAGATCCACCGTTTTCGGCTCGAGCTCGCGCATCAGACGCGGATCGACCGTTTGCACGAGCGACTCGAGGTTGCGCGAGAGGTCGTCCAAACGCGGGGCGCCCATCTCGGACCAATGTTGGAGAATGTCCATCTCCTGGTTGATGTCTTCGCGTTTGCGGAACTCAGCCACGGGGAAGGGTCCTTTGCGTTATGTTCCTCTAGAATGCTGATTCTGTGCCATTTTACAGGAAGGACCGCTTGCTCGTCGCCGTCTTCTGTCACAAAGTTACGAAAGTTCGCGGAAAAAGCGCTTTGCGTGCCCGGAACCCCCTGGGCCTCGGTATGCAAAAGGCCCCGGCGATCGCCGAGGCCTTGCGGAGCGCGAAAGAGTTAGCGGAGCGCCATCTCCGGCCGGAAAGCATTCGGGCGGACGATCTTCACGCCGCGCACGCGGGTGACGACCGTGCTGCAAGACGGGCAGTAGTCGCCGTGGCCGCTGGGCATGGCGATCGTGTAGGCGCTGCAGGTCGGGCAGGCGCTGTGGGTGGCCGTCGTCGACGTCTTGGGCATCGGAACCTCCTCATTGAGTGTGCCGCGGGGACGATCGCGAGAATAACGCTCGCTCGTGTATTTAAAGTGGCCGATTTGTAACGGCTTTGTGAACGCTTGCTGGCCGCCGTGGACAACGCCCGCTCACTTTTCAATACTAACAAAAATTTAAACAAAACACAACCTCATTTTTGTCTTTGTGATCAACTTTTTTCGACGGATCACGGCCGCGCGGCGATCGCATCGTGGCGGTCGCCCGGCGGCTCTTCTGTAAGGAGATGTTACGAGACCCGCCCGGTGCCCGCCTTTGGCCCAAGCGATCGTCACAGAACTTTTGTTTTCGTCGCAACTCTTTACAAAACTTGCCTGTTATGTTAAGTTGAAAGCGTCAGGCAACCAACGCAAATGCACAAGGAGTCGCAGAATGCCGAAGGCCGAAGCCAGCAACATCCGCATCGTGCCCATTCAGGATGGCAGCTACCTGATCGCCACCGGAGACAAGGTGACGATCATTCGCTTCACCTGATCCACAGATCGATTCGGCGGCCGGACAACGAAGTCCGGCCGCTTTTTTATTGGCGCAGGCGCGCCGTCACGACCTCGAGCGACTGCGCGTTGAAGACGTCCTCGGCGCGAATGCCGCCCTTGCGCGCGACCGCCACGCCGAAACGCGTGTCTTCCAGGCCCTTGAGGCTATGCGCGTCCGGATTGATCGCAATCTGCAAGCCGAGCTCGCGCACGCGCTTGAGATCGCGCCAGTCGATGTCCAGCCGGTGTGGGTTCGCGTTGAGCTCGACGATCTTGCCGTGCTTCACGGCGGCCTGCAGCACGGCTTCGAGGTCGAACTCGTAGGCCTCGCGCGAGAGCAGCAAACGACCCGTCAGATGGCCGAGCATGGTCAATTGCGGATGGCTCACGGCGCGCACGAGCCGCGCCGTCATCTGCGCGCGGTCCTGCCCGAAGCGCGAGTGAACCGAGCCGATCACGAAGTCCAGGCGCGCGAGGATCGCCTCGTCGTAATCGAGCGCGCCGTCGGCCAGAATGTCCGCCTCGACGCCCGAGAGGATTGTGATGCCGTCGAGTTCCTCGTTGAGCGCGCGGATCTCGCTTTGCTGCTCGGCGAGGCGCTCGGCCGTCAAGCCGCGGGCGTAGACCGCCGAGGCGCTGTGGTCCGAGATGCCGATGTACTTGTAGCCGAGGGCCCGCGCGCGCAGGGCCATGTCGCGAACCGAGGCCTCGCCGTCGCTCGCGTGGGTGTGGACGTGGAAGACGCCCAACAGGTCTTGATCCGTGACCAGCACCGGCACACGGCCGGCCTCGGCCTCGGCGATCTCGCCGCGGTCCTCGCGCAACTCGGGCGGCAGATAGGGCAGGTCCAGATGCGCGAGAATGTCGCTTTCTTCGGACGCGGGCAACCGTTCCTCGTCGCGCCAGAGGCCGTACTCGTTGAGCTTCAATCCGCGCGCCTTGGCGCGTTGGCGCAACGTGGTGTTGAACGCCTGGCTGCCCGTGAAGTGCAACAGGCCGTAAGCGAAGTCCTCGGCGGCGAAGACGCGCAGATCGACGTTCAGACCGTTTTTCAATCGCACGGAGCTCTTGGTCTCGCCCTGGCCCGTGATTTGCTCGACGTCGGGCAGTGAAACGAACGCCGCCATGACCGCCGTGGCATGGCTTGCGACGGCGACCAGATCCACGTCTTTGACCGTCTCGGCCTTGCGACGCAGCGAGCCTGCGATGACCACGCGCTCGACGCCCGGCATTCGGGCGATCGCCGCCTCCAGCGCCTGCGCCACCGGCAGCGCCTCGGCATACAAAAAGCGCCCGCGGTGCTTCTTCCAGAACTCCAGGCTCTTGAGAATCTTGGTCTGCGTCTTCTCGCCGAAGCCCGGCAGATCGACGAGGCGGTTCTCCAGGCAGGCATACTCCAGCTCGCCGACCGAGCTGATGCCCAGGCCCTCGTGGATCGCCTTGATCTTCTTGGGGCCGAGGCCGGGAATGCTCAGCATCTCGAGCAGCCCCGCGGGCGTCTCGGCCTTGAGCTTCTCGTAGACTGGCAGCCCGCCGGTCTCGACGAGGCTGCGGATGTCCGCGAAGAGGCCCGCGCCGATGCCCTTCACTTGCTTCAACTCGCCGTTGGCGACCGCCGCGGCCACGTCGCCCTCGAAGGTCTCGAGCACGCGGGCGCCGTTTTGAAAGGCCCGCACCTTGAAGGGATTCTCGCCGTGCAATTCCATCAGCACGGCCATTTCCTCGAGCACGCCGACGATCGCGGATTTTTCCATTGGGAACGCTCCTCCGGAGCGCCAGTTTAGCAGACGAGTATCCCGTCTGCACGCCGAGGGAGCAGCGCGGTCAGGTGATTCGAAAATCCGCCCCCGCCGGCAGCGCCAGTCGCTTGCCCGCGAGCCAGTCGCGCAGCGCCTGGCGGCCGTTTTCGTAGGCGATCGCCTCCCACGCGGGCAGCGCATCGGGCGCGAAGTAGCGCGCCTCGCTGGATTCGCCGTTGGGCGCCAGCTCGCCCCCCACGGGCTCGGCCAGGTAGTAGAAATTGAGCGAGTGATGCCAGCGCGTCGGATCGGGGTTCGGCTGATACACATCCATGTAGATGCCGAGCAATCCCGTGAGGCGCACGCGCAGGCCGGTTTCCTCGAGAACCTCGCGAACGGCGCCCGCCTCGGGATGCTCCTCGGCCTCGAGAAAGCCGCCCGGCAGGTCCCAGCAGCCGTAGAACGGCTCGATCGTCCGCTTGGCGAGCAGCACGCGGCCGTCTTGAATCACCAGCGCCCCCGCGCAGGGCTTGGCGTTGTCGTAGAGCCAGCGCGCGCATTTCGGGCAATAGTCGCGCTCACGGCCTTCGGCCACGCGCGGTTCAGTGGCCGTGCCGCAGCTCGGGCAGAATCGGGTGCGTCCCATGGTTTCCTCCGAAGATGGCCATGGTAGCAAAGATCACGCTTTGCGCCAGCCGCCTCCGCGCGAGACCAGGCGCCCCTGGTCTTCCATACGCACCTGGAACGCGTCGCGCAACAACGCGCGCACGTCGCCCTCGGTGAGATCCAGATCGTCCGAGATGAACAGCCAGATGTTCGGCTGCACCTCGACCGCCTGGGCGCCCTGCTCGTAGGCGCGTTGAATCGCGCCGGCGTTGTCGCGGGTGGCCTGGGGCACCTCGCCGTCGTAGAAGAAGATGTCGCCGCTCACGGCGTTGAAGTACCAGCCCGGCTGCTCGAGCAGCTGCTCCAGCGTCAGCAGCTTTTCCGGCGCCCAGTTCACTCTCAGCTTCATGCCCGCCTCCTTCCGACGTGTTTCCACTCTAGCAACTGGCTATGCGCGCCACAACGACGAAGCGGGGGTGTTATGGCAGGTAGCCAAGCGATACGGCATTCGGTACAATCCATGCCAGTTGTCGCCTCAATTTTCCAGGAGTCCCCATGCAGGTCAGAACCCATGCCGCCCCGCTGTCGCGCCTCGAGGCCGACGTGTTGATCCTCGGCGTGCCCGAAAAGGGCCTCACCGAGCGTCTCAAGGAGGCGGATGCGGCCGCGGGGGGCGCGATCGCCCTGGCGATGGGCCCGCAATTCAAGGGCAAAGCGGAAGAAACCGAGACGCTGTTCCCCGTGCAAGGCCTCGGCGCGCCGCGCGTGGTGCTCGTGGGGCTGGGCGAGAAGCCCCTGGATGCCGAAAGCTGGCGCCGCGTCGTGAGCGCGGGCGTCGAGGCCGCGAGAGGCCGCGCGCGGCGCTTGGCGATCGCATTGCCCGAGGGGCTCGATGCGGCGGTCGCCGCCGAAGGCGCGGCCGAAGCCGCGCTGCTCAGCGCGTACGAGTTCCATCCGTATCGCACGGAACAAGATCCCGACGAGATCGCCATCGAAGAACTGATCCTCGTGGGCGCTTCCGCCGAGGCCGCCGAGCGCGGCGCGGCGCTCGCGCGGGCCGTGAGCTGGGTGCGCGACCTCTCCAACATGCCGGGCAACAAGCTCGGCGTCGGCGATCTGGTCGGCCAGGCCCGCGACCTCGCGAAGTCGCACGGGCTCGCCATTCACGTCATCGAAGGCGAGGACCTGGTGAAAGAGGGCCTGCGCCTGGTCCACGCGGTCGGCCGCGGCAGCGAGATGCCGCCGGCGTTCGTGACGCTCGAATACCGCGGCGCCGGCAAGGACGCGCCGGTCGTGGCGCTGGTCGGCAAGGGCGTCACCTTCGATACGGGCGGCATCAACATCAAGCCGCGCGCGGGCATGGAGGAAATGAAGACCGACATGCACGGCGCCGCGACGGTGCTCGGCGTGATGCGCGTCGCGAGCGAGCGCAAGCTGCCCGTGAACCTCGTCGGCGTGATGGCGATCGCCGAGAACATGCCCAACGGCAACGCCACCGTGCCGGGCGACGTGGTGAAGGCCTACAACGGCTTGACGGTCGAGATCGTCGACACGGACGCCGAAGGGCGCTTGATCCTGGCGGATTCGCTCGCCTACACCGTGAAGAACTACCGGCCCGAGGTCGTGATCGACCTCGCGACGTTGACGGGCTCGATCATCATGGCGCTCGCGTACGAGGCCAGCGGCCTGTTCACCAATTCGGATTCGCTCGCGGCGGCACTGACGGCGGCCGGCGAGGCCACCGGCGAGCGCTACTGGCGCATGCCGATCTGGGACGTCTACGCCGAGCAGGTGAGAAGCCCAATCGCCGATCTGCGCAACATCGGCAAGGAGAAGGGCGACGCGATCCACGCCGCCAAGTTCCTGCAGAACTTCGTCGGCGAGACGCCCTGGGCTCATTTGGACATCGCGGGGCCCTCGTGGATCTCGGAGCCCAAGCCGTACCGCCCCAAGGGCTCGACGGGCGTGGGCGTGCGCAGCCTGATTCATTGGCTCGAGCAGCGCCCGCGCTAGCGAGCATTTCGTTGCGGCGTGCCGTCGAGATCGACGGCGCGCCGCCGCCGTTTTTTTTGCATCGACAATCCCCGCTTGGCCGAGAACGGCACTGGAAGCCGCTTTTGCGCTTGAGTCCTTGTTAAGCCGAAGTAGTCTCAGGGTAAAATGAACCGCGACCATGCCGACGCTCGGGTGGAACCTTTTTAGGCGACGCTGGTCGTAGAGTGACGGGGGCTTCTCCGCCCCGGCACTGATACTGATGGAAGGAGAAATGCACCGAATGAAGGGGGATTACCGTTGATGCGACGTCGTTGGCGTCCCTGTCGTCCGGAGGACTGTGTATAGATGATTGTTGTTGAGAACCTTTCGAAGCACTACGGAGATCGCATCGCGGTCAACAACGTGTCCTTCAACGTCGCAAAAGGAGAAGTCGTCGGCTTCCTCGGCCCCAACGGCGCCGGCAAGTCGACGACCATGCGCATGCTGACGGGCTTTTTGAGCCCGACCTCCGGGCGCGTGCGTATCGGCGGCCACGACATGGCCGACGGCATGCTCGAAGCGAAGCAGCTGCTGGGCTATCTGCCCGAGACGCCGCCGCTTTACAGCGACATGACCGTGCGCGACTATCTGGATTTCGTCGGCCAGCTCAAGGGCCTGACGCGCGCCCAGCGGCGCGATCGCCTCGACTTCGTGCTGCACAAGTGCTTCATCGAGGACCGTGCGAACCAGCTGATTCAGCAGCTCTCCAAGGGCTACAAGCAGCGCGTGGGCATCGCCCAGGCGCTGATCCACAACCCCCCGGTGCTGATCCTCGACGAGCCGACGAGCGGCCTCGACCCGGCGCAGATCATTCAGATTCGCGACCTGATCAAGGAGCTCGCGGCGGATCACACGATCATCCTCTCGACGCACATTCTGCCCGAGGTGCAAAACACCTGCAGCCGCGTGCTGATCATCAACGGCGGCCAGCTGGTCGCCGAGGGCCATCCCGAGCAACTCGAGGCCCAGCTGCGCGGTGGTCTGCGCATCTCGATGACCGTGCGCGGCCCGGCCGAAGTCGTCGCCGCGCGTCTGCGCGAGGTGGACGGCGTCGGCAAGGTGTCGGCCGAGTCGAAAGTCGAGCATCCCGGATTGGTGACGCTCGAGATCGACGTGGCGGGCGATCGCGACGTGCGCGAGGCGCTCGCGGGCCTGGTGGTCGGCGCCGGCTGGGGGCTCATCGAGCTCAAGAGCCTGAGCCTCAGCCTCGAGGAGATCTTCCTCAAGCTCACCACGCACGAGAATACCAGCCCCAAGGAGGCCCTCATTGTCTAAAGCTCTCGCCATCGCTGGCCGCGAGCTGCGCAGTTACTTCGCGTCGCCGCTGGCCTACGTCGCCGCAGCCTTCTTTCTGTTGGTTTCCGGCTACCTGTTCTCGTTGATTCTCTACAACACCCGTCAGGCGAGCCTGACGCCGTTGTTCTCGAATTTGTCGGTGGTCTTTTTGCTGATCACACCGGCGTTGACGATGCGGCTCTTCGCCGACGAGCGCAAGACCGGCACGATTGAGCTGTTGATGACCTCGCCCGTGACGGATCGCGCGCTGGTGGCCGGCAAATACCTGGCGAGCGTGTTCTACCTCGCCTTTTTGCTCGTGCTGACCTTCGTCTTTCCGGCGATTCTGCTGCTGAGCCATGCGAGCCTGGATTGGCCCACGATCGGCCTGGGCTACGCCTCGACGTTCCTGCTCGGCGCCTCGTTCATGGCGATCGGCGCGCTCGCGTCCAGCCTCACGTCCAACGTGATCCTGTCCGCGATCATCACCTTCGCCCTGTCGCTGGTGGTGTGGCTGCTGCCCGCCGCCGGCCAGATGTTCGGCGGCACTGCGAACGACGTGCTGACCTACCTCTCGGTGATTCAGCACCAGCAGAGCATGGGCCGAGGCGTGCTCGACACGTCGGACCTGTTGTTCTACGCCTCGTTCATCTTCGCTTGCGTCTTCCTGACCATCCGGTCGGTGGAAACCTACCACTGGAGGTAAATCGTGCCGCAGATTAAAAATAAGAAAACCAAGACTCCCATGCGGGGCATGGACAAGTTCAACATCATCATCGGCGTTCTCGCGATCCTGCTGCTGGGCGGTGCGTTGGGCGTGCAGGTGCTGCCTCCCGCGGCGCACATTCCGTTGCTCCTCGCGAGCCTCATGCGCTGGTCCGGCCTCGTCGCGATGGCGCTTTACGTGATCACGCTGGTCCTTTTGAACCGCGACTGGTTCCGTTCGGCCGCCGGCATGCGCACCACGAAGGCCGGCACGAACTCGGTCTTCTTCACGCTCGGCGTGCTCGCGATCCTGGTGGCCGTCAACTACCTCGGCTCGGTTCACCACACGCGCTTCGACCTGACGCAGAACAAGCAATACAGCCTCAGCCCGCAGACCGACAAGATCCTCAAGAATCTCAAGGATCCGGTGAAGGTCTCGCTCTTCATCAAGAAGGGCGATCCGAGCTCGGACAATCTGAAGCACCTGTGGGAGGAGTACTCCTACGCCAATCCCGACAAGCTGAAGCTGGACGTGGTGGACGTCGATCAGAACCCGATGCTCGCCAAGGCGGACAAGATCACCGCCTACGGCACGTCGGTGCTGCAGCGCGGCACCCGCACCACGACGATCACCGGCAATCAGGAGCAAGACCTGACCTCGGCGATCCTCAAGGTCACCGAGGACGGCCAGAAGGTCGTTTACTTCACGACCGGCCACGGCGAGCTGGGCATCGACAAGTTCGATCCCACCGGCATCAGTGACGCCAAGGACGCGTTGACCAAGCAGAACTACAAGGTCGACACGCTCGACCTGTTCGCCAACAAGGACGTGCCCTCGGACGCGGACCTCGTGGTGATCGCGGGCCCCACCAAGCCGTTGCTGCCGCAAGAGAAGGCGACGCTGGAGCGCTACATCGATCGGGGCGGCAAGGTCTTTTTGGCGTTGCAGCCGCTGACCAATCCGCAGATCGAGGATTTCACCGAGCACTACGGCATCGTGGTGCACAACGACCTGGTGATCGATCCGCGCATGGTGCGCTATGGCGATCCGGCGAACATTCCGGCGGATCACTTCCCCTTCCACACGATCACGCAGGGCCTGCAAATGGCCACCTTCAAGAACGCGCGATCGCTGGACAAGCTCGCCAAGCTGCCTGAGGGCGTGAACATCACGCCGCTGGTGCAATCGGACGCGGCGGCCTGGGGCGAGACGAACCTGATGGATCGTCACGTCCAGTACGACCCGGGCAAGGACACCAAGGGACCGGTCGAGATGATGCTGTTGGCCGAAAAGGGCCAGGGCAAGCTGATCGTCTCGGGCAGCACGCTGTTCCTCGCCAATCTGAACTACATGAACTACAACAACGGCGACCTCTTCTTGAACGCGCTGAACTGGATGGGCGACAACCAGGATCTGGTGTCGATCCCGCCCAAGGACAACGCGCCCAAGACCGTCGATCTGATGCCCTGGCAGTTCACGGGCATCTTCTACGGCACGGTGTTGGCCTATCCGCTCCTGCTGCTGCTCTTCGGCGGCCTGGTGTGGTGGCGCCGGAGGTAGCCTGACATGAAGAACAAGCTCACGTACATCACCCTCGGCGTCGCCATCCTGCTGGGCGGCTACGCCTACTACGAAGGCCAGCACAAGGCGCCCACGGACAGCACGGACGTGCAGGTCTGGAGCCTGGACGACAACCAGGCCAAGGCGGCCGGCCTCGACACGCTCGAGGTCAAAGCCGACGCCAAGGATGCCGTCTACAAGCTGAACGGCGACGCCTGGCACCTGTCGACGGAGCCCGCGCGCGATCTGCGCTCGGGCGACTGGACCACGGCCTACGGCAACATCAAGAACCTGATGGCGAGCCGCAAGCTCGATGCGCACGTCAAGGACTTGAGCAAGTACGGCCTCGCCAAGCCGGCGATCGCGATTCACTGGGGCCCGGCCACGGCCGGCTACGGCTTCGAGGTCGGCGACAAGAACCCCACGGGCGACGCCTACTACGTGCACTGCGACAAGGATGACACGCTCTACACCGTCGCGAGCTGGAAGGTCGACAGCTGGAAGCAGCTGGCGGCCGACCCGCCGCTCGCGCCGGTGCCGAGCCCGAGTCCCAAGCCGTCGCCGAGCCCGAAGGCGAGCGCCGCCCCTGCGGCGATGGCCTCGCCCAAGGCGCCGGTGTCCAAAAACGCCGTGCCGGCGACGCCACCGCCGGCCAAGAAGTAGGTTCTGCGGCCTCTCCTTCGGGAGAGGCCTTTTTTTTCGCCCGATTGCGCCGTTTGGAGCGCTCGGCGGCTGGGTAGGGATCGGATATGCGTGCTCGCTGGCTTCTGTTCGTGCTGGTCTTGCTTTCCGCGGCGCCCGCCTTCGCGGCGCCGGTGCGGCCGATGACGATCGTGCAGTGGCTCAACGACGAGACGCGCTCGGCGCAGCTCGTGGTGCTGGGGCAGGTGGCGGAGAACGCCTATCCGAACCCGCAGACCGGCCGCGTCGAGGCGCTGCTCAAGGTC
>DATNPP010000389.1:0-11883 GCA_036703175.1 Oscillatoriaceae cyanobacterium | reverse complement strand
CTGGTAGAGGTGGTGGTGCGTGTTGATCAAGCCGGGAATCGCCAGGCAGCCGTTCGCGTCGATGACGCGATCCGCGCGCGGGGTGTCCGGGCCGATGTAGGCGATGCGATCGCCCTCGACGAGCACGTTGACGCCCGTGAGCACGCGGTCTTGATCGTCCATGGTCGCGACGGTCAGCTGTCGAAAAAGCAGGCTCGGCATTGGTTCTCCTTGATTTCGGGGTCCGGGCATTTTAACATGGGCCAGAAAGCCCATCACATCGCAGGGGAGGCCCACGCTGTCTTTATGGGGAGATGACGCGCAGCTCGAATGGACCGCGCTTTTTCTGATGGCCGTCGGCGGCTACGGCGTCTACGAGCGTGCCGTGTTCCGCGAGCTGTCCATCGGAGGGTTGCTCCCCGTCAACGTGTATTATGCCCTGTTGTTGCTCGTCGGTGCGGGGATCTTGCTGATCGGCTCGCCGTCCTCGCCGTTCCACGCCTCGCGGCTCGCCACGTTGGGCCAGGCGGGCCCGCTGCGCCAGGCCTGGTTCGTGCTGCGCGCGGCCGTGTGCATCGCGCTCTTCGGCGCGCTGACCTGGCTATCGCTGTTCCACTAACGCTCATTCGGACGACGAAAAAGGAGGCCGGAACCACTGGTTCCGGCCTCTTCGAAGCGTTTAGAACTACTCGTCGATGCGCAGGCAGCGGCGGATTTCGGCGAGCTCCTTGCCGAAGCTGCTGGCCTTCTTCTTGCCCGTGAAGAGCAACTGCAGCTGATCGCGCGAAACGCCCGACACCTTCTCGAGCTCGGGCAGGCCCATGCCCAGCGTGCCCATGCGCTTCAGCACCGCCACCGTCTCCGGCTCCAGCTTCTCCTTGGGCGGGAACAGGTTCGCCGTCGCGTCGGCCAGCACCGTCAGCTTGATCGGGTGCTTGCTGTAGCCGTAGTCCGAGAGCATCTTGTCGAAGAGCAGGTTGTAGAACTCTTCTTCCAGCTCGGCCACCTGCTCGTCGTTCCAGCGCGGCGCCTGGGCCAAGCCGTACTCGCGGAACACGGTCGGCGGCAAATCGAGCGCGAGGGCGAAGAGCTGCACGTAGGCGCGGTTGCTGGGGAAGGGCTGGTCGCCGCGCAGGATGCTGTTGAAGTACGGACGGCTGATGCGGCCGCCCATCGCCTGGAACAGATCCTCGCGGGTCATGTTCACTTCCTTCATGCGCTGCCACACCAGGCGCGTCGAGGCCGGCAGCACCTGCTCCATCTCGCGGTACTCCGCGAAGACGTGCGGATCGAGCTGGCAAATTTCGGCCATGCGCTCCATCGTCTCGCGGACGTGCGGGAACGGCACGCGGCCCTTGAGAATCCGGTACACGTAGTCCGGGCTCACGCCCAGCTGACGTGCGAACTCGGTCTTCGAGATGCCGAGCTCGTCGAGGCGCTCCAGGATCGTTTGCACCGAGGTCGAGACCAGAGTGTCCATCATCTTCATTCGTCGTACCTTCCCTGGGAGGCCACGGGCCCCAGAATCGAGCGGAAAAACGTTGCCAACTTCAAGGTATCACAAGGGACCGCAACTTTCGTTGCGGGCGCACCATCATGCCAGGAAGATAGCCTGATGAATTGCTGAAGATTCGCTGAAGAATGACGGGAAAGCGTGGCGCCGAAAGGCTATGGATGAGTCGCGGTGCTGGTGCGCAGCAATTCGATATTGCGTTCGAGTTGGCCATCCGCGAAGATCGCGCTGCCCGCGACCAGCACATCCGCTCCCGCGGCGATCACGCGTGGGGCTGTCGTCTGATCGATGCCGCCGTCCACCGAGATGTGCAGCGGAACTCCGGCGCGATTGGCCAGATCGCGAATCGCGCGGATCTTGGGCAGCACGGCCGGAATGAAGCGCTGGCCGCCGAAGCCCGGGTTCACGCTCATGACGAGCACGCGATCGATCAACTCGAGCACGTACTCCAGCCCGTCGATGGGCGTGGCCGGATTGTACGAGACACCCGCCTGCTTGCCCAAAGCCCGGATCGCGCTCAGCGTGCGGTGTAGATGCGGCGTCGCCTCAGCATGCACCGTGATGCCGTCGCAGCCGGCCTCGGCGAAGGCCTCCAGGTAGCGATCCGGCTCGGCGATCATGAGGTGCGCGTCGAAAGGGCGCGCGCTGTGCGGACGCAGCGCTTTGACGATCGGCGGCCCGAAGGTCAAATTCGGAACGAAGTGACCATCCATCACATCGAGGTGAATCCAATCCGCGCCCGCGCGATCGAGCCGCTGCAGCGTCGGGCCGAGCTGGGCGAAGTCCGCCGAGAGGATCGAGGGGGCCACGAGCACGGGGCGGGTCATCTTTGCTCCTTCAACGTGTCGAGCGCCTTGGCGGCAGCCTGTTGCTCGGCGCTCTTCTTGCTGGTGCCACGGCCGATGCCCAGGCAATCGCCTTCGATGTAGACCGCGATGTCGTAACGGCGATCGTGCTCGGGGCCGATCTCGCCCACCAGGCGATACTCGGGCAGCGTCTTGAAGCGGCCCTGGGTGTACTCCTGCAGCACGGCCTTGAAGTTGTCCTGGCCGCCCACGCGCAGCGCCTCGTCGAGCTCTTGCGCGAGCCAGCGGTGCAGAAACGCGTCCGCGGCGGCGGGGCCTTCGCTGAGGTGAATCACGCCGAGCACGGCCTCGAGACTGCTTGCGAGAATCCCGACGCGGCCCTTGCCCTTCGCGCCTCTTTCGGCGGCTCCGACGGTCAGATAGGCGCTGAGATCGAGTTGTTCGGCCACGCGGGCCAGCGTGGCGTCCGAGACCACGCTCGCGCGGACCTTCGTCATCTCGCCTTCGCTCATGTCGGGCGATCGCCCGTACAGCCACTGGCTGACGACGAGTTTGAGCACGGCGTCGCCCAGGAACTCCAGCCGCTCGTAGTGCGGTTGGCCCTCGGTCGAGCGGTGGGTCAGCGCCTGCTTCCACAGCTCGGGGGCGCGCGCCGGATCGAAGTCCAGCGCGCGGATCAGGTCCTCGATCGCGCGCGGCATGGGCTACGGACGGTACTTGCGGAAGATCAAGCTGGCGTTGTGGCCGCCGAAGCCCAGGCTGTTGGACATGGCGACGTCCACCTCGCCGGCGCGGGCCTGATTGGGCACGTAGTCCAGATCGCACTCGGGATCGGGATGCTCGAGGTTGATCGTGGGCGGCATGAGGTCATTCTCGATCGTCAGCACGGTCGCCACCGCCTCGACGCCGCCGGCGGCGCCCAACAGGTGGCCGGTCATGGACTTGGTCGAGGACACGGCGAGCGCGCGGGCATGCGCGCCGAAGACGGTCTTGATCGCCTGCGTCTCGAGCTTGTCGTTCATGACGGTCGAGGTGCCGTGCGCGTTGATGTAGTCCACGTCCTCGGGCGCGAGGCCGGCGCCCGCGAGCGCCTTTTTCATCGCGCGCGCGGCGCCTTCGCCTTCGGGCGCGGGCGAGGTCATGTGGTACGCGTCGGCCGAGAGGCCGTAGCCGACGATCTCGGCGTGGATGTGGGCGCCGCGCTTTTGCGCGTGCTCCAGCGTCTCGAGCACCAAGACGCCCGCGCCCTCGCCCATGACGAAGCCGTCGCGCTGGACGTCGAAGGGGCGGCTGGCCTTTGCGGGTTCGTCGTTGTGCGTCGAGAGCGTCTTGGCCGACGCGAAGGCCGCGATGCCGAGCGGGGTGATCACGGACTCCGCGCCGCCCGCGACGATCACCTCGGCGTCGCCGCGCTCGAGCAATCGGTACGCGTCGCCGATCGCGTTCGTCGCCGAGGCGCAGGCCGTCACGGCGCAGACGTTCGGGCCCTTGGCGCCCAGGGCGATCGCCACGTTGCCCGAGGCCATGTTGGGAATCATGAGCGGCACGGTGAAGGGGCTGACGCGATCCGGGCCCTTGGCCATCAGCGTGGCGTGTTGCTCTTCGATCACGCCGAGCGCGCCCATGCCCGAGCCGATGTAGACGCCGATTTCGTCCGCGTTTTCCGACGCGATGTCGAGCTTGGCGTCGGCCACGGCCTGCTTGGCGGCGGCGATGGCGAACTGGCTGAAGCGCGCGATGCGGCGGGCTTCTTTGCGATCGCTCGTGTACTCCATGAAGTCGAAGTCCGGCACCTCGCCCGCGATGCGCACGGGATAGGCGCTCGCATCGAACTGGGTGATGCAGCGGATGCCGCTGCGGCCCTCCCTCAGTCCCTCCCAAAAGGACGCGACGTTGCTGCCCAGAGGGGTGACGGCGCCAAGGCCCGTGACGACCACGCGATGTTTCATGGAATCTCGCTCCTTGCCCGCCGATGGCGGGTTCGGTCGACAGTGTAACACCCGCCTCATCGGGGCGACAAGAAAGCCGCCGGGACGCGTGGTAGGCTAAAGCGATGCGCTATCTGATGTTCAACAAGCCCTACGGCGTGCTCAGTCAGTTCACGGACGAATCCGGCCATCAGGGCCTGGCGCACTACGTGACGGTGCCGGACGTGTACACGGTGGGGCGGCTGGATCACGACAGCGAGGGCCTGTTGCTGCTGACGGACGACGGCGCGCTGGCGCACCGGCTCACCGATCCGCGCTACGAACACCCCAAAACGTACTGGGCGCAGGTCGAGGGAATTCCGGACGAGCAAGCGCTGGAGCGGTTGAGGCGCGGGGTCGAGATTCAGGGCAAGCGCACGCGGCCGGCGGAGGCCAAGGCGATCGCCGCGCCTGAGATCTGGGAGCGCCAGCCGCCGATTCGCGAGCGCAAGGCCATTCCGACCGCCTGGATCGAGCTCGTGCTGCGCGAAGGACGCAATCGGCAGGTGCGGCGCATGACCGCCGCCGTGGGCCATCCCACGCTGCGGCTCGTGCGCGTGGGCATCGGCAGCTTGATGCTCGGCAAATTGCCATCGGGTGAGTGGCGCGATCTGACGAAGGACGAGCTGGGCGAGTTGCGCCGGCTCAGTGCGCGAGGCTGAGGCTCAAGCCCAGCTTCTTCTCGAACTCGGCGGCGGCCTTCTCCGCGAGTTGGTGCGGCTCGCCGCGCAGCATGGCGCGCAAGGCTTCCATCTCGGTGCGGCTGAAACGTACCGAGTGAAGCTGGTGTTCCTCGAACGCCTCGTAGCAAAGCGGTGCGACGGCCTGGGCGCAGCGCGCCATCGCCTCGCCGTAGACGCGAATCTCGGCCTGGGCGTGCCAGTCCAGGCGCAAACGCAGGAAGTGGAACAGATTATGCAGATCGCACTTCCAGTAGATCTGCGTGTACAGGTTCTGCGGCAGCACCATGCGGGCCTGCTCGCGGGCCACGCCGGCGTCGAGCAACTGCTCGTAGGTGCCGTACTCGCGCTCGCAAACGTCGCGGAAAACCAGTTGCAGCGCCTCGGCGCCGTCCACCTCGCCCTCGCCGACCTGCTTGTTGGCCGCCGATTGGCCGCGGATCTCGCCAGCCTCGGGCAGATAGAACTCGTCGGCCATCACCGAGTAGCGGGCGCTCATGCTGTTCAGCTTGGCCGTGCGATGGCGCACCATCTGGGCGAATACGAAGAGCGGCAGCTTGATGTGGAAGACCAGGCTCACCTGCTCGAACGGGCTGGTGTGCGCGTTCTTCATGAGGTAGTTGATCAGCCCGCGATCTTCGCGCACCGTCTTGGTGCCCGCGCCGTAAGAAACACGCGCGGATTGCACGACGCGCGCGTCGCCGCCCATGTAGTCCACCAGGCGCACGAAGCCCTTGTCGAGGACGGGAAGCTCTTGATCGAGCAGCGCTTCGGCTTCGGGAACGACGATGTGGGCCATGGGCAGTACCTCTTGCAAAACCGGACGCCTCAATCATAACGCAACTCGCCCGATTTGGGATCGCCCCCATCGCCGCGTTCGATTGCGCCTTAAACGAAACAATAGCGAGGCTTAAAGGCCGGATAACCGATTGTCGGCCTCTTGACGGCGATAAGACTCTCCAAGTGTCCCTCCGAGGAGTTTCGATGACCCCGCTGTTCGGTCGCCAAACTCAACTTTCGCCCAATCCCCGCGGTCCTCGCGGCGGAGCGGCCCCGTCGCGCGTGGGCTCGGGCCTCGGTCAGGACGCTTTCGCGCCTTCGCGCCCCACCCCGATTCCCACCAACGGCGTGTATGCCCAAGACGCCTACGTGCGCGGCGGTTCCGCGTCCGATCCGCTCTGGTTGCCGACGGGTGGTCCTCAGGGCATTCCCGATACCTACGTCCCGACCGGCGCGACGCCCGCCGCGCCGAGTCCCGCACCGACTCCGAGCGCCGTGCCGACCCCGGTCGCGCCCGCTCCGGCGCCCAGCCCCGTGGCGACCGTCGTCACGCCGCCCGTGACGCCGAGCGTGGCTCCGACCACCCCGAGCTTCTTGTCCACTTCGGTCACGCCGACCGCGCCGGCGGCGACCGTGCCGACCTTCCTCGCGGGCGCCACGCCCGTGGCCCCCGTGCCGGTCGTGCCGAACCTGGATTCGGCGTCGGCTTACGCGCCCGGCCCGACGCTGACCCTGCCGAACCTGGATTCGGCCTCCGTCAATGCGATCGCCCCGACGCCTGGCACCACGGCCACCGCTTCCTCCTCCAACCTGCCTGGATTCCTCGGGGGCCCGACGGCCACGGCGGCGACCCCCACGCCGGTCGCGGTGCCCATGCCGATCACGGCCGCCGTGACCACGCCGAGCGTCTCGATGCCGACGGTCTCGACGCCCGTGGCGCCGGCCGTGCCGGCTCCCGCCTCGGTGGCCGCGCCCGTGGCCCCGGTGGTGGCGGCTCCCGTCGTTCCCTCGCCCACGCCCCAGGCGCAGGCGGTGGCGAGCGATCCGGGCATCGTCGGTGCGGCCTCGGTGGACGCCGCCTTCCAGAAGGCCTCGGATCTTTTGAACCAGCAGATCGCGTCGAACAAGGCGCCGACCCCGACGCCGATCGCCACCCCAGCGCCCGCCGCGCCGGCATCCTCGTCGAGCGCGGATCAAGCGTCGATCGACAAGCTCAAGGCCATGTCCGAAGACCAGCTCAAGCAGCTCGGCGCGAACGACAAGCAGGGCTTTTTGGATGCCCTCAAGCCGGCCGCCCAGGAGGCGGAAAAGGAGTTTGGCGTGCCCGCGGCCGTGACGCTCGCGCAGGCGGCGCTGGAGACGGGCTGGGGCCAGCACATCATTCCGGGCTACAACCTCTTCGGCATGAAGGGCACCGGCCCCGCCGGCACGGTCAACGAGGCCACCTTCGAGGTCCAGAACGGCCAGCACGTCAACACCAACGCGAACTTCCAGAAGTTCCACAACTTCTACGAGGCCGTCGTCGCGCACGGCCAGCTCTTCCACAACGGCTACTACGACAAGGCCATCTCGGACTACCAGAAGAACCACGATCCCAAGCAGTTCGCGAACGACCTCACGGGCATCTACGCGACGGCCCCCAACTACGGCAGCACGCTGATCGACATCATGAACACCTACCACCTGGCCTAGTCCCGCGCCGGGGCCGGGAAGCTTCCGATGTTTGCCCGCTCGCTGCCCGTTGGCCTTGCGGCGGCCTGGGAAACAGGCTAAAGTATACGAACACGACGCCCGGTTGCTTTGTGCGGTGGCCGCAAATCGTGTCGTCAGGCCAGTTGTAGCCCAAGGAGGCGGCTAAGCCGCGCTCATCGCCGTATGACCCTCGCGTTTCTCTTTCCCGGCCAAGGCTCGCAAGCCGTCGGCATGGGCCAAGCGCTCGCCGAGCACCACGCCATCGTGCGTGAGACGCTCGACGAAGCCGAGCGGATCAGCGGCGTGCCGCTGCGCCGGCTGTGCTTCGAGGGACCGGCCGAGGAGCTGCAACAGACGCAAAACGCTCAGCTGGCCCTGCTCACGGTCTCGACGGCGATCGCCCGTCTGCTGCACGCGCACGGCGTGCGCCCGCAGTTCGCCGCCGGCCACAGCCTCGGCGAGTACTCGGCCCTGGTGGAAGGCGACGCGATCGCCTTCGAGCGCGCGGTGATGCTGGTGAAGCGCCGCGGCGAGCTGATGGCGGACGCCGGCAAGCGCGTCCCCGGTACGATGGCCGCGGTGCTGGGCTTCGATGCGGCCAAGCTCGAGCGACTCTGCGCCGAGGCCAAGGCCACCGTGGTGATCGCGAACTACAACAGCCCGGATCAGTGGGTGCTCTCAGGCACGCCCGAGGGCGTCGCCGAGGCCTCCGAGCGCGCCAGAGCCGAGGGCGCCAAGCGCGTGATTCCGCTCAACGTCTCGGGCGCGTTCCACTCGCCGTTGATGCACGAGCCGGCGCGCGAGTTCGCGCCGACGCTGGACGCGGAGACCTACGTCTCGCCCGCGATCAAGGTGCTCGCCAATCTGGACGCGGGGCTCTACGGCACGGCGGACGAGATTCCGCGCAAGCTGGCCGCCCAGCTCGATCATCCGGTGCGCTGGCAGCAGTGCGCGCAGCAGCTGCTGGATCTGGGCGTGGACACCTGCGTCGAGGTCGGCCCCGGGCGCGTGCTTTCGGGGCTCATGAAGAAGCTGAGTCCTCAAGTGCAGACGCTCAACGTCGAGGATCCGGCGTCGCTATCGAAGACGCTGGCGGCGCTGGGAGTGGCCGTATGAGCCTGCTCGCGGAAAACGTCGCGATCGTGACGGGCGCGTCGCGGGGCATCGGGCGGGCGATCGCCGTCAAGCTCGCGAGCTCCGGCTGCCGCATCGTGGTGGGGTACGCCAGCAATCAATCGGCGGCCGAGGAGACGATGAAGGCGATCGCGGCGGCCGGCAGCGAGGCGATTCTCGTGCAGGGCGACGTCGCCGATCCGGCCACCGCCGAGGCGCTCGTCAAAGCCGCGACGGAAAAGTGGGGCCGGCTGGACATTCTCGTGAACAACGCCGGCATCACGCGCGACGGATTGCTGATGCGCATGAAAGACGACGACTGGAACCAGGTGCTGCAAACGGACCTGTCTTCCGCTTTCTATACCACGCGCGCCGCGAGCACGGTGATGATGCGGGCCCGCGCGGGCCGGATCATCAACATCACCTCGGTGGTGGGGCTGATCGGCAACGCCGGCCAGGCCAACTACGCCGCCGCCAAGGCCGGTCTGGTGGGCCTCACCAAGGCCGTCGCCAAGGAGCTCGCGAGCCGCAACATTCTGGTCAACGCGGTCGCACCGGGTTTCATCGCCTCGGAGATGACCGAGGCCATGACGGAGCAAGCAAAACAAGCAACCCTGGACAGCATCCCGCTCGGCCGCTATGGGCAGCCGGAGGAAGTCGCCTCGCTCGTACACTACCTGGCCTCGGAAGGCTCGTACGTGACGGGGCAAGTCTTCAGCGTGGATGGTGGCCTGGCCATGTAGCAAGGAGAGAGGAAATGGCTGATAACGTTTTTTCCAAGGTGAAGGAAATCGTGGTGGACCGATTGGGCGTCGACGCGGACTCGGTGACCGAGACCGCCTCGTTCCGTGACGATCTCGGCGCGGACTCGCTCGACACCGTCGAGCTCGTGATGGCCTTCGAGGAGGCCTTCAACATCGAGATTCCGGACGAGGACGCGGAAAAGATCAACACCGTCGGCGACGCGGTGAGCTACATCAGCTCGCACTCGTAGGCGCAACGATCCGGGCCCGGTGGTGAAGACCACCGGGCTCTTTCGGTTTTGATGCGTACGACGCTAGCGCCCGGCAGTCCACTCCGCGACGGCGCAGCCCCAGGTCAATCCCGCGCCGAAGCCGACCATGCAGATCTTGTGGCCGGCGCGAATCGTGCCGGCTTCGACGGATTCCGCGAGCAGAATCGGAATCGAGGCGGCCGAGGTGTTGCCGTAGTTCGCGATGTTGTGGAGCATGCGCTCCGCGGGCACGTTCAGGCGTTTGCAGACCGCCTCGAGAATGCGCGCGTTGGCCTGGTGCAGCAGAAAGTAGTCGATGTCGGAAACCGCGAGGCCCGCCTTGGCGCAGGTTTCCTCGATCGCCTTGGGCACCAGCTCCATCACGAAGCGGTAGATTTCCTTGCCGTTCATGTGCATGAACGCCCGACGTGCCATGCGGCCCGGCGGCTCGGGCTCGTTCGGGTTCGGCGCGATGTCCAGATGGCAGGCGCCGCGACCGTCCGCGGCGAGCGTCATTGCGAGCAAGCCCTCGTCCTCGGCGGCTTCGAGCACCGTGGCGCCCGCGCCGTCGCCGAAAAGGATGCAGGTGCCGCGATCGGTGTAGTCCATGTAGCGGCTGAGCATGTCCGCGCCCACCACCAGCACGCGCCGGTACATGCCCGTCGCGATGAACTGGCGCGCCACCGTCAGTGCGTAGACGTAGCCGCTGCAGGCCGCCTCGAGGTCGAAAGCCGCGGCGTTGCAGGCGCCCAGCTCGGCTTGCAGCAGCGCCGCGTTCGAGGGCATCGGGTGGTCCGGGCTCGAGGTCGCGACGATGATCAGATCCAGGGTGCGCGGATCGACGGCCGCCTGGTCGAGCGCGCGCCGGGCGGCCGGCACGCACAGGTCGTGCAGCTTCAGCGGCTCGGCGAGCACGCGCCGCTCGCGAATGCCCGTGCGCGTGAAAATCCACTCGTCGCTGGTCTCGACCAGACGCTCGAGGTCCGCGTTCGAGAGCACCGCTTCCGGCACCGCGTGGCCGACGCCCGTCAGTCGGACGGGAATCGTGCGAACCGCCGTAGTCGGCTCGTTCACCGGTTGCGTGCGCGTGGGCATGATGGCCTCATTCTACCACGCCGGACGGGCTGTTCGAGGCGAGCGCGCGGCGGATCGTGCCGATCGTGTCGGCCTCCACGGCCTCCTTGGCGACGCGGATCGCGTGGTAGAGCCCCAGCGCCTTCGAGCTGCCGTGGCCGATGATGCAGATGCCGTTGACGCCCAGTAGCGGTGCGCCGCCGTACTCGGCGTAGTCCAGACGGCGCTTGAGGCGCACGAGGTTGGGCTTCATCATCAGCGCGGCGAGCTTACCGCGCCAGTCGCGGGCGATCTCTTCTTTGAGCATGTCCATGAGCAGCAAGGCCATGCCCTCGGCGAACTTGAGCAGACCGTTGCCCACGAAGCCGTCGCAGACCACCACGTCGGCCTTGCCGAAGGGGAAGTCGCGCCCCTCGACGTTGCCGATGAAGTTGAGATCCGCCAATTGCTTGAGCAGCGGGTAGGCCTCTTTCGTGAGCTCGTTGCCCTTGCCTTCTTCCTCGCCGATGTTGAAGAGACCGACGCGCGGCGCGGGCTTCTTGAGCACCTGGCGGGCGTAGATGCCGCCCATAATCGCGAACTGCGTCAAATAGCTCGGCTTGGAATCCACGTTCGCGCCCACGTCGAGCAGCACGGCGGGGCCTCTGGCGGTGGGCATCACGACGGCGATCGCCGGCCGCTCGATGCCCGGAATGCGGCCCAGAATCATCAGCGCGGCGGCCATCGCGGCGCCCGTCGAGCCCGCGGCGACCACGCCGTCGGCTCTGCCCTCTTTGACCTGGCGCAGCGCGACGCTGATCGAGGCGTCTTTCTTGGACCGCAGCGCCTGCGCAGGCGCCTCGTCCATGCCGATCACCTCGGAGGCGTGCACCACCGAGACGCGCAAAGACGCCAAATCGACCCCTTGCAGCAAGGGGTCGAGGCGAGCGCGATCGCCGACGAGAATGATCTCGGCCAGGCCTTCGCGGGCGGCGTTCAGCGCGCCTTTGACGATCTCGTCGGGGGCGTAGTCGCCCCCCATGGCGTCAACGGCGATGCGCGGGGCGGCCATGGCCGACGCGACTAGCTCTGGCTGGCGGGAACGCCGTACTGACGACCCTTGTAGGTCATGCAGGTCTGGCACAGCGTGTGCGGAATCATCGGCGCGTGGCAGTTCTGGCACGTCGTCAGGTTCGGCAGCTTGAGGGCGTTCATCCAGTGGGCGCGGCGATGGCCCGTGCGCATGTTGCTGTGCTTCTTCTTAGGTTGAGGCATTGCTCGTGATCTCTCCGAAAACCGGGCGGTG